>CAZWIU010000083.1:0-17799 GCA_964634105.1 uncultured Bacteroidales bacterium
ACTATACCGAATCATTAATAAAAATTTTTGGGTGTTGCAACGCTGAAAACAGGAGTTCTTCCTTTATAGTAACCGGGCAATCTACAGTTATCCCGTTTGGATAAGTGATAGTTATAATCACCGGCGCTGTCTCTGTCAATGGTGTTGTTATTGTCTTAGGTACATGTACAGGTATAAAGGAACGTGATGGTGCTTTTGCTTGATGTCTGCTGAGTTCTTTCTGGTACTTCTTCTGCCAATATTTGAAGGTACTAAATGAAAGATCGTTCTGGGCGCAATATTTCCTCTGTGGCATGCCACTCTCTTTCCAAAGTTCTATGGCAAGATACACCCGCCTACCGGCAGGGCAGGTCTCTTCCTGGGTATACTTTTGGTTCTTTTTCATGACCCGAAGTTATCTCCCCAGAAATTATAATCACATACCTACTTGGTAGTAGGGATACAAAAAAATACTGGAACTAAGACTAAAACGATTATACCGGGCTGAAAAAAAAGATCATAAATTAGCCAGAAAAGCGGCTGAAAACAACCATTAGCTGTAATATTACCATACATGGTGAACAGCAGGCTTAATAAGCCGGCTGTATATTTCGTTGATCTTATCCAATTCATCCGATGTAAGATCAGGTATATTCAGGACTTTTAAATTTTCACCCACCTGTTCGGGTCGTGAGGCTCCTGGAATAACACACCCCACTTGTTTATGCATGAGTACCCAGCGAAGTGCAACAGGGGAAAGATTTTCATAGGCCGGAAACAGAGCTTTTAGTTCGTCAACAGCATGGAGTCCTGTTTCATAATCGATGCCGGAAAATGTTTCGCCTTTATCAAAAGCTGAACCATCACGATTAAAATTACGATGGTCGCCTGCACTGAAAGTTGTGTTTTTCGAATACATTCCACTAAGTAGCCCGCTTGCGAGAGGTACTCTTACAATAATTCCGATATTCTTTTTCTCAGCTTCCCTGAAAAAAAGGTCCGAAGGTCGTTGACGGAACATATTAAAAATTATCTGAACAGTTGTAACATTCGGGTATTCAATAGCTTTTAGCGCCTCTTCTACTTTTTCAACACTAACTCCAAGATTTAATATTTTACCTTCCTGTTTTAATTTATCAAAGAATTCGAATATTTCGGGGCGATAATAAACCGCGGTCGGAGGACAATGCAACTGGATGAGATCAAGCGTATCGAGCTTCAGCCTTCTTAGGCTTTGTTCAACAAATTTTCTCAGAACTTCAGGTTGATAGGCTTCACTAACATGTGGATTCAACTGCCGGCCACATTTGGTGGCAACATAAATCCGGTGAGTCTGTGTCCGAATAAATTTTCCAACCGCAATTTCACTTCGGCCTTCACTGTATACATCGGCTGTATCAATGAAGTTTATCCCGGAATCAATTGCAGTCTTTAGAATCCTTTCAGCCGTTTCATTGCTGAAGGGATCACCCCATTTACCACCAACCTGCCATGTTCCAAGACTGATCTCCGAAATACTAAATCCGGTTTTTCCAAGTTTTCTGTAGTTCATAAATATTCAGTTTTATACATCCAATCATTTTCATTCTAAGGGTTTATAAATTTCTTTTAACTCTGACTGCACTGGCTTGAGCAGTAGGCAGAATTAAGAGATCAGCTATGGTAATATGAGGAGGGCGTGTTATAATAAATAGTATTACTTCTGCTATATCTTCTGCCTTTAAGGGAAGCATTCCTTCATAAACTTTTTTTGCTCTTTCTTCATCTCCTTTAAACCTGACCTTGCTGAATTCAGTATCAACAAGGCCGGGATTAACTGCTGATACTCTGATATTGAATTCGTTGAGATCCAGTCTCATTCCCTGTGTAATAGCATCAACTGCATATTTCGATGCACAATAGACATTTCCTTCGGGATAAACTTCCTTTCCGGCAATGGAACCGATGTTTATGATGTGTCCCTGTTTTCGTTTCACCATCCATGGGATGATAGCCCGGGAAACATACAATAAACCCTTAACATTTATATCTATCATGGCATCCCAATCATCAATATTTCCGCGTTGCATGGGATCTAGTCCATGAGCATTACCGGCATTATTGATCAGAATATCAATATTCCTCCATGGTTCGGGCAACGAAGCAATATTTTTCTCTACCTGTGACCTGTTACGAACATCAAAACACAGTGTTATGATGCTTGTTTTCGAAGATAATTCGGCTTCTAACTGCAATAGTCTATCGTTTCTTCTTCCGCAGAGGATCAGATTAAAACTATTTTCGGCAAGCAGCTTTGCAGTGGATCTCCCTATTCCCGATGTTGCTCCTGTAATAAATGCAATCTTCTTCATTCCAGCGAAATTAAAACAAGATCAGAACGTTTCGTTATATCAATGTTTAAATATCTTTTTCGAAAATCCTGAAACGCTTATAGATTTTCCCTCCCATTTTTTCCATCTCAGCGCGCATTTTTGTATTGGATTCAAGCTCAAGGTGACTATCCAGTACTTTCATTCCCCGTGCACGGCCTTCTTCTAAAATACTGATACCCATAACAGTATCCAATCCGGAATTTCGGTAGTCTGCGCGAATACCACCCAGCATAAGGTTTAGCTGTTTCGTCTTTCGTTGGGCCCGGTATATATGAAATATGCCGAAAGGTAACAACCTGCCCTTGCACCTTCTTATACCTTCACTGATATCGGGCATGGCCAGGATGAAAGCGATTACTTCGCCCTGATCGTTTTCAACGACTTTTATAAACCTGGGATCGAGAATCATCAGATAACGATCGGCAAATTCATCCATCTCTTTTTCTGAGAGCGGGGAGAAGGCATAAATATCTTTAAAGGTCTCATTTACCAGATTAAACACGGGGCGTACATAAGGTCTGATCTCTTTACGGCTTGAGAAAGAAATAAGACGGGTTGTATGATTATTACGTGTTGCTCTTTCCTGAATCCTGCGATAAAATTCAGGAATTACTTCAGGAATATCCAGTTTATAGACCATCAGGTCCACTTTCTTTTTATATCCTGCTTTTTCAATGAAATCAACCAGGTATGGAAAATTGCAATTGGTAGCTACCGCTACTGGTTCGTCAAAACCTTCTATCAGGAATCCCTGCGGATCTTTATCTGAAAAGGCAAGAGGTCCAACAAGTTTCTCCATACCATGTTCTTTTGCCCATTTTTCAATAAACCGGATAAGAGTTTCTGCAACTTCGTAATCGTTATATGTTTCAAGGTATGCAAATCGGCCTTCCTTTATGTTGTTTGCGTTGTTATATTTATGATTGATCACTCCCATAATCCGTCCAACATATGCATTATTCTTTTTGGCTAACACAAGAATTGTATCACATCCATGGAATAATTCATTTTTTTTCGGATTAAAATATTGCCGGTCATCCATGTAAATAGGAGGTACCCAGTTTCTATGTCCTTTATGAATTTTGGCAGGCAGATTAATAAATATCCGCCTATCACGACGACTGGTAACTTCTTTTACTTCAATCATGGTTTTAAAACAGTTGAGATTAAAGAAAGGCTGATCACCTAGAATGAAACTGAGCCTAAAGATCGTATTTTTTATGACATAAAGAATTCTATGATTATCTAAGTTATGAATAACTAGGAATTCAATTAAAAATCAATAATTTATGTTTTTAATTGGTTAATTTTTACCGGGAAGTCATTATTCAACAAAGCGGAAATAACAGATATGTAATTGTTGGTAACCTGTTAAGAATGTAATTTTTAAAATAAAAAGCTTCATCTAAAATATTTAATATATTTATCCAATACTATAATGCCCCGGCATGATAAAAAGAAATATCATTTCTATTCTGTTTCTGGGAATTATTCAATATAATTTTTCACAGTACAGTGATATTCTTTTTTCGAGTGTGACAACCGAAAACGGCCTCTCATCAAGTTGGGTAAGAAGCATTTATCAGGATGATTTTGGTTTTATATGGTTTGGAACAAGCGATGGACTTAACCGGTATGATGGTAATGAGATCGTCATTTACCGGCCAGACCGGATGATAAGGAATACTCTCATAAGCAGCGCAGTTAATTATATTTTCAAAAAAGAGGGCCATACTTTTTGGATCTGTACTGAGCTTGGCGTGTGTTTATTTAATCGCGAAAAGAATGTTTTTGAATCATTCCCGATGCTTGAAAACGTGCGTGTTGTTGATGGAGCAACCGATAATGAAAATAATACATGGTTCTCCAGTAATTCGGGATTATATAAATATTGCCCTTCCGATAGTTCTGTGATCATATACCGGAATAATCCCGGGGATCTTTCCTCCGTTAGCAGCGATCTGATTGAAGTATGTTATAAGGATGCCTCAGGAAATATGTGGTTTGGAACTGAGAAAGGCTTAGATCTGTATATCAGAGACGATAAATTTATGCATTTCCTACCCTCGGGCGATAATAAAGCTATCGACGGCAACCATGTATATTCCATTGTCCAGGATCATGATGGTAGATTTTGGGTAGCTATAGGCAATGTCGGACTTTATCTTTTTCAGTATGATGCTGAAACCGGTCGGGGTAGTTTTCTTCGGGTTCTTGATGGAAGCCCTTATCATATGTTGGTAGATAGTAAAAACCAGCTTTGGATTGGGCAAAATCTCGGATTGGGTTTAAATATAATGGAATTGACTTCCTTTATACCGGGTGATAAACCACACATCAGGGTGTATAAAAGCAACAATACAGATATACATAGTTTGAGCGACAATACAATTTCATGTTTGTTTGAAGATCGTGATCATGGGATCTGGATTGGTACATTTGCCGGAGGAGTTAGCTATTATATGTCTGGCAGAAAAAAATTTCATACGGTAAAACACAATCCGTACAATATGAATTCACTGAGTAATAACGTTGTAAATTGCTTTCTGGAAGATGATGAATTCCTATGGGTAGGAACTGAAAAAGGGTTAAACCGATATAATACCAGCACAAACAAGATTGTCCATTATTTCTTTGAACCAACCAGAATAGGTTCGCTGGGAGCAGATGGTGTTATAAGTTTATTGAAAGACTCAAGAGGAAACCTGTGGATAGGGACCTGGAACGGAGGATTAAATCTATACGATTACAAGCAAAATAAATTTAAGTGCTTTAAGCACGACAATAGCAGAACAGGCACATTATGCAGTAATCATGTGTTTGCCCTTCTTGAAGATAAGGCTGGCAATTTATGGATAGGCACTGATGGCGGAGGTTTAGCTCAATACAATTATGTGACAGGAAATTTTTCATGTTTTACGCACGATCCTGATAATCCGGAAAGTATCTCTCATAATGCGGTAAATGATATTTGCCAGACGTCAGATGGTAAAATATTTGTCTCTGTATATCATTCTCTCGAATTATTTAATCCGGTTGCAAAAACTTTCAAACATTATACCCATAATAAATTTGATACTGCAAGCATTAGTGCAGGAAACATTCTGGATATTTTTGAAGACAGTAAAAACAATCTTTGGATTGCTACATCAGGCGGATTGAATTATTTTGATCGGAAACAGGAAAGATTTATCCGCTACGATGTTGAAGATGGCCTGCCAAATAACACAATACAGTCCATTGCTGAAGATAATAATGGAAATCTATGGCTGGGTTCCAATAAAGGTTTAAGTAAGTTTATTAATGCCGTCAGCCTGCCTGATAACCCCGTTTTTATTAACTATTCTGTTGAAGACGGTTTGCAGAGTAATGAATTTGTAAGGCGTTCTGTGATGAAGAGCAAAACGGGACAACTTTACTTTGGAGGTACAAGAGGATATACCTGTTTTTATGCTGATAGTATACGTGAGAATAGTGTTAAGCCAACTGTAGTTTTAATTGATTTCAGTATAATTGATAAGCAAGATCCAAAAGGTTCAATCCACGACTTCGGGAAAGAAATTAATTTGATCGGCAACATTAAACTATCCTACTTCCAGTCAGATTTTAGCATTAAATATGCGGCATTGAATTACCTTAATCCTTCGCAGAATCAGTATAGATATATTCTTGAAGGGTATGAAAAAGAATGGCATGAGGTGGGTAATCAACGTGAAGCTGTTTATACTAATATCGATCCTGGCAAATACACCTTCAAGGTTATGGGAAGTAACAATGACGGAATTTGGAGTGAAAATCCGGCATCTCTTGATATCTATATCACTCCTCCCTGGTGGAAAACCATAGTAGCAAGAATTGCGTTTGTTATGCTATTTCTTCTGTTGCTGTATTCTTTGTACAGGTTTCGCTTTAAGTTGCTTGAAAGGCAAAAGACTATTCTGGAAGATAAAGTGAAGGAACGTACTGTTGAACTTTCTGAAGTCAACTCGCTGCTCGAAGAAAAACAGGAAGAGATCATTTTGCAAAATGAAGAGCTTTCAAAACATCGGAATCATCTTGAGAGTCTTGTTGCAGAACGAACAGCCGCAATGGAAGCAGCAATCCAACGTGCAGAAGCATCCGATAAATTAAAATCAGCATTTCTGGCAAATATGTCGCATGAAATCCGCACACCTATGAATGCAATAGTGGGTTTTACATCGCTGTTTAAGAATGATGAGATAGAAGATACCGACCGACGTGAATTCATCGACATTATTTCAAATAATTGTGAAATCCTGATGGTATTGATCAACGATATTCTTGATATTTCGCTGATTGAGGCCAACCAGCTCAAATTGAATAAAAGTCCTTTCAGCGTTGATAAAATTCTTAATGAGCTCGAGAATTATTTCAGGATGAGCAATAACAAGGACCTGAAAATTGAGTATGTCAACAAAGATAGCCCGGGGCATTTAATCATTTCAAACGATCCAACCAGGTTCAGGCAGGTATTCACAAATCTTTTAAATAATGCTTTAAAATATACCAATGCCGGACATATTCGGTTTGGATATAAAAAAGTTGATAATGAGCTTCATTTCTTCGTTGAAGATACAGGTATTGGCATTGATGAATCAGAATACCAGAAAATCTTCCAGTACTTCCATAAGATTGATACTTCCGATAATAAACTATACCGTGGAGCAGGAATAGGTCTCTCGATTAGTAACAAGCTTGTTGAACTTATGGGGGGAAGAATTTGGCTTCATTCTGAGGTTGGGAAAGGCACAACCTTTTACTTTGCGTTGCCTCCTTACAATGCGGATGATATTGCCACAGAAAAGCAAACTATTAAATCGCTGAAAGAATTACAAGTAAAGAACTTAACTGGTAAACTTATATTGATAGCCGAAGATGAACCCAATAATTTTGTACTCATTGAAAAAATAATCAGGCCTACCAAAGCAGAAGTTATCTGGGCAAAAAACGGACAGGAAGCTATTGATTATGTGAAGAAATATTCTTCCACAAAAGAGATAGTCATCATCATGGATATAAAGATGCCGATTATGAATGGTATACATGCAGCCGAGGAAATAAAAAAGATCGATGAGCGAATCCCGATTATTGCAGTAACTGCTTATGCACAGAAAGAGAATAAGGAAGAAATATTGAAACATAATTTCAGAGACTACATGGCAAAACCACTTCAACCCATTGATCTTCTTCAAATGATCTATAAACATATCAATTGTTAAAGGCTTGCAACAGTAGAGTCCAGATAATGCTATGAAGTCGAATCATCCATTTACAGGGAAATTTCAAAGTTATTTTTGTATTTGCAGAAGATATTTTAACTTCATATTTTCAGAGGTTAAATACCATCATGTTTAAAGTACTATTAACTGAAATATTGTTTTGTTTTTCAATTGTTGCTTATACCCAGCAAGGCAACCTTTACTTTCGACAACTCACTACTTCCGACGGATTATCTCAGAGCTGGGTTCGATGTATTCACCAGGACAAGCTGGGATATATGTGGTTTGGCACCGATGACGGATTAAACCGTTTCGATGGTGTGGATTTTAAAATATATCGAACAGTCCCTAAGCAGGAATATAGTTTAGATAATGTTTCAATTAATTATATCGCTCAGAAATCGGAAAACGAATTATGGATATGTACGGATCAGGGTATAAATGTCTATCATCAGGAACTTGATATATTTACTTCTTTTCCGTACCTCACCCAGTTGGGTGTATATTATGTATATAACGATAGCAAAGGGCGGGTATGGTTTGGAACGAGCATGGGATTGCATTGTTTTAGTCCAAAAGACAATAGTGTTTCTTCCTATTTTTATGACAAAGACGATCCGTCAAGCATTAGCAGTAATAATATCCGTGTCATTATGCAGGACTCAAAGGACAATCTCTGGATTGGCACGGACCGTGGCCTTAACCTTTATAGGCCTGAAACAGGGTCATTCATCCGATACGTTCATTCCAATGATCCTAATTCATTACTCTCTGATGATGTACACGCTATCGTTGAAGATGCCTGGAACAGAATCTGGTTAGGCACAAGCCAGGGAGGGCTGGTACTTTTTTTAAATGCATTTGAAAGACCAGCTAATGGTGTTTTTAAAACCATGATCAAATGTAGTGTATCGGAGCTTTATATTGATATAAAGCAGCAACTTTGGGTTGGAAATGGTTCAAATATCGGACTGTTTATAGTCGATCTAAATCTGTTTTCTTCTCTCAAGGAAGTGAAGTACAAACATCTTAAAACAAAACCCGGGGTTAAAGGATGCATAAGTAAAAATACAATAACTGCCATTTATGAAGATGAGGCAGGCGATATCTGGCTTGGTACCTATGGAGGAGGTATTAATTATTATAGTCCGCGTGAAAAGAAGTTTGTCGCAGTGAAAAAAGTATTGAATGAAATTAATTCATTGAGTGATGATCTTGTGAATGCCTTTTTGGAAGATGAGAAATTTCTATGGATAGGAACCGAATCAGGGCTCGACAGAATAGATAAAAAGACGGGCATCTATTCTCATTTTTATAAGAGCAATAATCCAGCCGATCTCGTAGGAAGTTCAATTTATGCCCTCCATAAAGATAGTAAGGGATTTGTCTGGTATGGTTCCTGGGCCGGAGGACTGAATCGATATGATCCTGTCAGCCAAACTTTTATAAATTACTCTGCCGATAACAAACCCGGTTCACTCTGTAGTTCAAACGTTTTCTCAATTTATGAAGACAGCAGGGGAAATTTCTGGGTAGGGACTATAAGAGGCGGACTTAATTTATTTGATAGAAAAACAGGAGAATTTCAATGTTTTGTAAACAATCCAAATGATTCTGCCAGTCTTACAAACGACGCAGTGAACGATATACTGGAAACACGCGACGGAAAGTTATATGTTTCGGTGTATGAAGCAATCGATGTTTTTGATTACGAGACCAAGAGATTCAGCCATTTCAAACACAATCCGGATGACTCTGCATCGCTGAATAATGGACAAACGATGGTGCTTTTTGAAGATAGCAAGGCTAACCTCTGGGTTGGAACTACCATGGGACTTGATCTTCTTAACAAATCGTCAAATAGTTTTATTCATTATACCACCCGTAACGGATTGCCGAATAATTCTATTCAGGGTATACTGGAAGACGATCATGGCAATCTATGGATCAGCACTAATTCTGGTCTTTCAAAATTTGTACGTGCAGTGGATATACCTAAAAATCCGGTATTTCATAACTACTCCAAAGAGGACGGCCTTTCATCGAATGAGTTTACAATGCGGTCTGCTTATAAAAACAGCGAGGGGAAAATGTATTTCGGCAGCTCTGAAGGTTATACTGCTTTTTTCCCGGATAGTATTGTTCAGAATAGTCTGCAACCTGTCGTTATTTTTACCGACTTCCAACTTCAGCGGGGAACGATGGAACCTGATGATATGAAATTACTAAAGAAAGGCTTATACGCTGAGAGAAAAATCCGGCTTAAACACAACCAATCGGATTTTATAATACGATTTGCAGCATTGAATTATTTAAACTCTTCGAAGAACCAATATAAATTCCGCCTTGATGGTTATGAGGATAGTTGGCATTATGTGGGAAACCAGCGGTTTGCATCCTACACAAGTATTGAACCCGGCGATTATACTTTTCTTGTTATGGGTTCAAATAACGATGGTATATGGTGTGCATCTCCGTTGAGCCTAAAAATTCATATTACACCTCCCTGGTGGAAAACCTGGTTGTTTCGTATTTTCCTCGTATTCTTTATTGCAAGCCTTATCTTACTTTTTTACTGGTTAAGGATTAGTATGCTAAAGGAACAAAAAAGAGTATTGGAAATGAAAGTCCATCAAAGAACAATTGAACTGGCCGAAGCTAATACCTTACTTGAAGAAAGGCAGGAGGAGATAACCCAGCAGAATGAAGAACTGTCAAGGCATCGTAATAACCTTGAAGCCATGGTCGCAGAGCGTACTTTGGAACTAGCCTCTGCAAAAAAGAAAGCAGAAGAATCGGACAGACTGAAGTCAGCTTTTCTGGCTAACATGAGTCACGAAATCAGAACTCCAATGAACGCTATCGTAGGTTTTGCATCCTTAATCGACGATGAGTCCACAACAGAAACTGACCGGAAAAAATTCATTGATGCTATAAAAAGTAACAGTGATACATTGCTTGTACTTATAAATGATATTATTGATATTTCACTTATCGAAGCTGATCAGTTGGTTCTTAATAAGGTTATTTTCAATGTTAATAATATTTTGATGGAGGTCGAAGAATATTTTAAATTGAAAAATGAAAAATCCATCAATTTTTATCTTGATGAAGAATGTAAGAAGGAAAAACTGATTCTCAATAATGACCAGGTAAGGTTCAGGCAGATCTTGACAAATTTATTGAGCAATGCTTTTAAATATACCCATTCCGGCACTATCCATTTTGGTTATAAATATCAGAAAGATAAAATTTGTTTTTATGTTTCAGATACTGGTATGGGCATAAATGATGAAGATCAGAAAAAGGTATTTGACTATTTTCGAAAAATTGAACATGCTGACGATAGATTCTATCAGGGTGCAGGTATAGGCCTTACAATATGCAAGAAACTAGTTGAGCAGATGGGGGGAAATATCTGGCTTGAATCGAAAGAGGGAGTTGGTTCTACTTTTTACTTCACCTTGCCTTATACGGACCAAGTACCGATAGTCCTTAAAAAAGCATCTATTCATAGAACAAACTATAAATTGAATGAGACAAACATTTTAGTAGCCGAAGATGACGAAACAAATTTTGAATTGGTCAAAGCAATTTTAAAACCAACATCGGCAAACGTTGTAAGAGCCCGTAATGGTAAAGAAGCTATTGAATACATACAAAAAAATCCGGGCGGAAAAAACTGCCTGGTTCTCATGGATATCAAGATGCCTCTGATTGACGGTATTATTGCCTGTAAAGAAATAAAACAGATCAATGCTTCAATCCCGGTTATTGCAATTACAGCTTATGCTCAACCTAACGACAAGCCTCGACTTTTACAGGAAAATTTTGACGAATATATTTCAAAACCGATTGATTCACAGGAATTACTTAAGGTGATCAACCGGTTGGTTAACAATGAAAACTCCTGATTTCAATAATAAACCAGCAACTAAAAAAATATGAGAATCGTTCGATTTGCACTGATCCTTATAATCGGGTTAATTTATATCAGTATAAACGCTATGCCGCTTACTGAAAAAGCACAGGATGATACTGTGATGGTTGCAGAAATTAGCGTACCACCCGTTTTTGATGGAGTAGGGAATGATGCATGTTGGCAAGCGGCTGACTGGCAGGGCATCGATCAGGTACGGATCCCCTGGGGTACTACCATGAATCCCCAGGATTTCTCGGCACGATATAAAGTTGCCTGGTCCTCATCTACCAATCTGTTATATTTTTTACTTGAAATCACCGACGACGTTGTATCCGATGCATATGAGCCTGGAGTAACTGCCGCTATATATAATTTTGATATGTTCGAAGTATTTATCGATGAGAACAAATCGGGCGGTTATCATGTTTTCGACGGCACTGCCAATAACGAAGCATCTCTAGGCCTCAATGCCGAGAATGCGTTTGCGTATCATATTTTTACTGCTTTTCCCGCCTCCGGTTCAACCACAGAAACATTCCGTGCAGAGGATCTGGGTGGCACCGATTGGGCACATGTCGAAAATGAAGTATATAATGATCATTTCCCGGATTTCATTTTGCGTAAGGATGGAAATATTAACACATGGGAATTTTCACTGATTGTCTATAACGACACCTATGCGGATGATAATGTCGAAAATGCAAGGGTGACATTAGAAGCAGGTAAAATCATGGGATTATCAATTGCCTATAACGATGATGATGAACCTGAAGTAGATCCCTCTATGACAGAAAGAGATAATTTCATTGGATCGGTTGCTGTTTCTGAAGCTGCTTATAACGATCACTGGAAAAATGCAAATGATTTTGGTCCTGTCAAATTAATAACCGGGCCAAATGGTCTTGGTTCGATGAAGCAAACTGCTTCTTATCCAATGAAAGTTTATCCTAATCCCGCTGCTGCAGGCTTTACTGTTCAGCTGCAAAATGAATATACCGGACCGCTTGAATTGAATCTATACAACTATCAGGGAACAGAGCTGATCAGCCTGAGCAGGAACAAAAATGAATCGGTGTTGAATGAATTTTTATCATTTGCCTGTAAGGAGGGTATCTATATCGTTGAGCTAAAATATGGTGAAAACAGGTATTGTTGTCCTCTGACATTTATGTATTAATGAGCCGGTAAAACTGGTCTCTGTATATGTCACCTATGGGTATCAGTTGATCGGATATCTTAATTCTGTTGCGTTCAATGGATTCAATTTTTGCAATATTTACTACCCACGATTTATGAACCTGAATAAACTTATCCTGGGGCAAATGCGATAACAGCGACTTAAAACTCTGCTTGGTCATGATTTTTTTACAGGGTAAAAAGATACGCAGATATCCCTGCATGCCTTGTATATATAAAATGTCACCGATGCTGATATTTTCAACCCTATATTCAGTTTTGACAAATAACAATGATTCGTCCTTCCCCGATTGTTTTTTCTTTTGAATATCATCATATACATTGTTTACTGCCAACAGGAATCTGTCGAAAGAGTAAGGCTTCAGCAAATAATCGAAGACCTGTAATTCATATCCTTTCAGGGCGTATTCGGCATAGGCTGAAGTAATTATTATATAGGGTCTGACCGGGATAGTTTCCAGAAATTGGATACCGGTAAGATGTTCCATTTGTATATCCAGGAATATTATATCAACACAATTATCTTTTACGTATTGTATTGCATCGATCGCATTCTCAAATCCTGCAACAAGATGTAAAAATGGGATCCTGCCGATAAAATCTTTCAGTTTGTCAGAAGCCAGAGGCTCGTCTTCAATGATTAAACAGGTAAGTCTCATTCCAGTAATAAACTTAATTCGACTTTAAATACGGGTTCATGATCAGATATAGTCAACTGATGCTTACCCGGATATAATATTTCGAGCCGTCTCTTCACATTTTCAATGCCTATTCCATGTATCTCAGGTGTTGGTTCTTCTCCTTTCTTATAGTTGTTTTCGCAACTAAATTTGAGGGAATTTCCAATACATTGTAACGAAATATCTATTGCCGGACCACTCCCGGATTTTAGGGCAAACTTAAATGCATTTTCAACAAATGGGATCAGCAACATAGGTGCAATTTTAATGTCGCTGCACTTTTCAGGAAACTGAAACCTGATTTGGTTCTTTTTGCTTAACCGAAGCTGCTGAAGACTGATGTAATTATTCAGATAGATGATTTCCTGATTCAGCATGACCTTATCTGTTTTTGTTTCGTAGATCATATACCTGAGCATTTCTGATAATTTAACCAGTGAATTCGATGCATCTTCCGGATTAGTGCGGATAAGCGAATCAATATTATTCAACGAATTGAACAGAAAGTGAGGGTTTATTTGTGATTTCAGAAGTTCAAGCTCATTTCTGAGGTTTCGGGCATCGAGTTCACTTTTCAACTGGATATTTGTAAACCAGTTCTCAAAGCCTCTTATCATACACCCGCTTTGTGCGATAATAAACGTTCCTATCATAGGAGGAATAAGAAACTTTAAGTTGAGCACTTCAAAATGGGGATAAAAGAATTTATGTAAGGGTGACAAAAGAAACGTTAACAAAACGCTTGATACTATTGAAAAAATGAGGTATTTAACGAACTGGTGCCGTTCAAAAAACCGTATGAAATAAAAATAAAAAAGATAAAAAATAATACCGGCCCACAGGAAGTTAATTATAAAATGCGGAGTAAGGTTATTCACATACGGCCATTCACCTAACGAACGTCTCATATCCACCATAAATGAAAATTGTGAAAATACAAGCCAGTATATGGTATGAATAATTATTTTCAGCGACAGTTTCATGCATTATTTTCTACTAAATTATTCATTTAGCGGATTTTTAAGCTCATTTTCAAATTAAAGCATAATGAATAGTTTCTGGGATGAATAAATATGCCTGTTGGAGTATGCACTCGTGAGAATTATCCGCTTTCATTATTCCGTTATATGCATGATATTAGTAAACCGACCTGGTATTTATTCCTTTTCGTGTGCCTCAAAATATGTGTTCAGGTGTTTTGAATAATATCGTAACAGAACTACCTCGTAGATACCGATTAGCAGGCCTGCATAAGCGAAGGGGTTGTCCCACATGGTTGCAACCGCTCCGATTCCGGATATTACAATATAAAGTACACTCGTTTCAATAATTCTGAGCAATAGGATGCTAAAGTTTCCACTTTTTAAAATGAAGTACTGTAACCATCCGACAAAAATTAAACCTACTCCGGCCATTACAAACATATAAACCGAAGCCAGGTCGAATTTAAAATGTGTATCAGATAATCCAAAAATAACTGGCGTTGCAAAAACATGAATGCTGCCCAGCAGTAACACCAAAATACCTGCAATTTTTAGCTGAGCCTGTACTTTCATTAATAAGTATTGTGATTGCATTATGGACGATTTCATAGCGTTAATTTTAGATCGTTTTTTTCCATTTCAGATTGAGCGTAAATATTCTTATATAGACGGCGGCTAAAGCCAGACAAAATAAAATCCAGAATATACTGTAACTGGCAAATACAAATTCTGCTGACAACCTGACAATATAGAGGCATGCAAAACTTATCAGCAGTGGCCTCCCGATGGGGGTTTTTATTAAATCGTTAGCATGAAAAACGGAGATATAGGCAATAGTAAATGTGAATAGAATACTACCTGCATTTAATGTTGGAGAGATAAGCTTGTATTCAGGAGCCAGCCCGATTTCCATAGAGTTAAATAGCGAAAAAAATGTAAAATGCATAAGTCCTGCAAGGAAAGAAATTATTCCTGCCGCGATTAATAGTATTTTATCGATTTTATTCATGGTAACATAATTTAATGGTTTGCTATATTAATAGAACTGCATTACTTAGTGTAGTTTCTGACCATCCGGCTTAATTGGCTTCTTGTTATCAGAATATGAAAAGGCTTTATTAAAAAGAAATAGATTGTCCCCATAACATGGTGATAGTGAACTGTTGTCGACAGCATGATTTCATATTGAAGGTCTGCCTTGTTAAGAATAATGGAGAAACAGGCATCGAGATGTTTGTCACGTATGCCCAGCAAAATTTCATTCGTATTGACATCCCACACTTCGAAAAAGTTGACATGAGCCCCTTTTGAAATAATTTCCTTTTGAGAAGCATCAGCCATATGGCGATCAGTATCCGACTTTAACCCAAAAGGTGCTACGAGAACATTCCTGATCTTAAGTAAGAAATATACCCACCACGGCCATTTGAACAGAAAAAAATTAATACAATCGTCGATCTCAATATTTTTCTCCGAATGAAATCGGGATAGGTAACAGTCGGAGTAATGGATGACATGAAATGACTTTGCAATCAATGAATTTTCAGGAACAGGAATCTTTGTAATCCGTATCATAATCTCTATTAATTATGATACAAATATTCTCGATGAATTGAGTAAACCCAAAAGAAATAAACGAAGGGGCAAATTGTGAAAACAAAATGGGTAAGTATATCAATGAACAGGATCGAATTTTCCTTCAAACTGGCTTAATTCGATCCTGACCTATACAAATGAAAGCAGAAAGTTTATTATTGAGGATGTTTATTATTTTTCAGTAATCCAACTGATTATTTCATTTGAGAGAGGATTAACACTCGGTTTTGCATAATCGACAATATGTCCTTTTTCGTCGATCATGAATTTTTGAAAATTCCAGCTTACTTCGGCATCCAACACACCATTTTGCGATTTTTGCGTAAGCCAGGCATAGAGCGGATGTATATCTTTTCCTTTCACAGATATTTTTTCCATCATTGGGAAGGTAACCCCATAGTTAATTTTGCAGAATGAAGCTATCTCCTCGTTTGTACCAGGTTCCTGGTGCAGGAAATTATTAGCCGGAAAGCCGATAATGGTAAAACGATCACCTCCGTATTGCTCGTAAAGTTTCTGCAAATCGGCATATTGGGGAGTAAACCCGCATTTGGAAGCTGTATTGACAATCAACACCTTTTTGCCTTTCAGTTGCGACAAATCGAAATCACTTCCGTCCAATGCCTTCACCTTGAAATCGTATAAAGTTTTATAAGTCTGCGCGCCAGAAAAATTCGGGAAAAACAGACTCGCCAATAATAATATATGCATTACCGTTCTTTTCATAATCTTTGTGTTTATAACCTAAACAAACAACACATGAGTATGTTCGAAAGATGTAAAAGTAATGTAGTGCTTAAACAGCTTTTCGACATGTTAAACTTATTGTTCCTGATTGACTAAAAACAAAGTCAGACTCTGACACTCATTTTACCATCATAGAATATTCTTTAAGTAAATCCCGTAAGGATAACTCAGTTTTTTATTATTTAAACCGAATCAGGCGTTTTTTTCTGTAACTTACAGGTCCATTTAACCAGGTACCTTAAATGAAAGTTGTATGAGTAAGTATGATAAAGATGGCCGTTTGCTTATTCCGCTTAGTAAAAGAGATGAGTATATTTCTTCCCAGAAGGAAAGTAAAGTCAGGTATGTATTGAAAGAAGCCTATTGTCCAAACGGTTGCAATGTGATAGATCCTGATCATTTACTGAATGGAGCGCCGGGTTTAAGAATACGTTTCAAACGTCCGGGTATGGAAGGTGAATTTGTTATTTCCGCAATCGAAGGTGATTTTGATAAATTGGTGTTGTCCGGCGAACTTAAAACAGGTGTTAAAGACGATCTATACTGCCCTCATTGCGGGGTTATGTTTAATAAGCTGGTCAACTGTAATTGCAAGCCTGATGCGGATATGGTTGTCATTGGACTTACTCCAGAGCTTGATTATAATAATGCCATCACATTTTGTAATGTAACCGGCTGTGAAAATGGCAGCTTTGTAAGTTCGGGCGAGGTTATCAGGCATATACGGCTCAAAGGTTCAACCGGGTATTGATATTCATATCAGATCATCTTAACCAATTGCAAGATTCCATAATCACTAATTCACTGTTTTTTTATATTTCGTACCTACGGTACTTTCAAGCTAATTATAATTGCCTCTACAAATATTTCGTACCTACGGTACTTACCTTTAGCCCGGCCAGAGGCTAATTCTCTGTAGAAAAAGTCACATGCGAAAGTTTGAGCCCTGCAGGTGGCGATAGATCATTTTGCTCTTTAAATTCATCGGTTTTGAAATATTTTAATCAGACAGTAGTGATTGGATATTAGATATTGGATATTGGATATTGGATATTGGATATTGGATATTGGATATTGGATATT
>CAZWIU010000084.1:0-17271 GCA_964634105.1 uncultured Bacteroidales bacterium
AGATTTAGGGGTGTGTATTCCTGGTAATTAGGTATCAAAACGGACATTCATTTTTTCTAATCATTCTGTAGCATCGACTTATGGTTGTTAAACCAACCTGCATACTAGTAAACAATAGAATGTACTGTTTGTTAGAATAATTTTGACAGAGTATAAATATGCTGATCCAACCAACTTGTCAAAATCAATCAATATTCTTTCATTCAGTTCAGTATAAATTAAACGCATTTTATTAATGAGACTCAATTTTCATGAATATCATGATATGACCCCGATAGTCATCGGGGGTAAGTCGAATTCCTGCCCATCCGGCAGGTGGGAATCCCGACAGCCCCGCCTGCCGGGCCTTGGCGGGCAGGGAAGCTAGTCGGGATGCTCTTGGCACAGGGTAAAATTCTTTTTAGGGTCTTGGGTCTTGTCGCCGACGTGCCAGAGCTACTATGGCGACGGCACGCCCAAGGGTAAACGCCATTTACTATACCACATATCCGGTTGAATAATATAAAAGAACATACTCACAGAGATGTTGCATCATTGAAAATATGTTACATTTGCACTGACGGGTCAACTTTAAAACTATATATGAAGTTGACTGTTATGAGTAAGGATTTTTATGGCTTGTCGGTTCACGTAATTTGATCCGTAAACATTTATTTGCATGATTCTTTTCAATACTCCTGGCTGGCAGTCAGAACATGATCATAGTGTGGATTGCCTAAAGCGGAGATGTTATTGAAACAAAATAGTTGCATATAATGCATAACGAAAAAAAATATTCTGGATCGAGGTCCGAAGTGAGAGGATTGTTCGTTTTATTGGTGGGTATTATAATACTGCTTGTTATAAGGCATCTTCTTAACTTCGAAAACAGAAAATTCGCAGCGTATCTGAAAGAATACGTGTCGATCAACGGGAAGAATCAACCTGATTCCGTCAGCTACAACAAAGGTTTGAATAACTATTCTTCATACAGGAAAAAAAAGAATATCATGCCCTATCGACCGTTTGATCCTAATACCGATGATTATATTGCTATGGTGAGAGCAGGCATACCTGCTAAAGTGGCTGGCAATATAATTGCCTATAGGAGCAAAGGGGGTAAATTTATTACTCCCGAAGACCTTCTTATAATATATGGTATGGATTCAGATTTGTATACGAAGATAAAATTGCTGATTAAGATTAATTCGATGCATCAGGTAAAGGAACAATATGCATTTCATCCAACGAATCCGGTATTCAGGATCGATCTGAATATTGCCGATACAAGCGATTTAAGCCGTTTACCGGGTGTCGGACCTGTGCTATCGGAACGGATAATCCGTTATCGTTCAGCGCTGGGCGGTTTTTTTTCACCTGCACAGCTGACTGAAGTTTATGGTATTTCAGATAGTCTATATAATTGCATCGGCAATTACCTGCTGGCAGATACTATGAACATTCAAAAACTTGACCTTAATTCAGTTTCACTGAAGCAGCTTGAGAAACATCCCTATATCGGAAATTATGAGGCAAAAGCAATAATAAGTTACCGAAGGCTCTCAGGACCTTTTAAACATCCTGATGAATTAATTAAAAACTATATTGTAACTTTTGATAACTATAATAAAATCAGGCATTACCTGACTGCAAATTAACATCAGTTTTTACTGGTTAATTATTGTTAAAATATCGGTTTTTATTGAAAATATTCCCTAAATTTAAAGCTAAATACTTAATTAGTTAATAATAAAAACGCCGGTATCAAACGCTTCTAGACTGGATTATTTCTTAAATTATTTTTAGACAAATTAATTTGGTAATTACAATTAGCTGTAATAAATTTGCGGCTCGTTTCATTAAACATCTGAATATTATGATTATAGTTCCTGTAAAAGAAGGAGAAAACATCGAAAGAGCACTAAAAAAGTTCAAAAGGAAGTTTGAAAAAACAGGTGTCGTTAAAGAACTAAGAGTAAGACAGGCGTTTAAGAAGCCTTCGGAAAGAAGGAGGGATGAAATTAAGAAGGCCGTCTATATACAACAAATTCAACAGAATGAAGATTAGTGATTAGTACTTTGGGATAATCCAGATATAGGGTACCGGCTTTTCACCCAAATGTTTGTCCCTGAGTATGAATACACTAAACCGTTTCATCAACTATATAAAAGTCGAAAAAAGATATTCTGAACATACCGTCAGGGCATATTCTGACGATATTGAGCAATTTGTTCAGTTCTTAAATACGCAGCATTCCATAAGCGATTGTTTAATTGCTGATAATCTGTTAATCAGGCAATGGCTTATATTGCTGATTAATGAAGGAATGTCTCCCCGGTCTGTCAGGCGAAAAATTGCATCGCTGAATACCTTTTATAAATATTGTTTAAAGAACCGGATCATTGAACGTAATCCTGCCGAAGGATTAGTCTTACCTAAATTGGATAAGAATCTGCCCGAATTCATTAAGGAAACCTCAATTGACTCTCTTTTTGATCCGTCACATTTCCAGTCAGATTTTAGCGGAGTCCGTGATAAGCTTGTCCTTGAACTCTTTTATGCAACAGGAATGAGGCTTGCTGAGTTAGTCAATCTTAAGCTATTGGATATCGACTTTGGGAAAAGCGAAATAAAAATTCTTGGGAAACGTAATAAAGAAAGGTTGGTTCCGCTCACTGGAAATATAAAGAATCTGTTGAAAGAATATATTAAAACCCGGATGCAGATTGAGAACGGAACATCGCATAATAAACTTATTATCACAGATTCAGGGGATCCCGCATACCCCCGGTTCATACAGCGCCTGGTCCGCAAGTATCTCCTACGGTCAACCACGCTCGATAAGAAAAGTCCTCACTTGTTGCGCCATACATTCGCAACCCATATGTTGAACAGAGGTGCCGATCTGAATGCTGTAAAAGAATTGTTGGGCCACGCAAACCTTGCAGCTACTGAGATATACACCCATAATACATACGAAAAACTTAAATCTATATATAAACAAGCTCATCCGCGAGCATAAATAATGGAGGGTTTTATTATGAACATTAAAATTAATTCGCTGAGGTTTTCACCCACCAAGAAATTAGAAGCTTTTGTTGAAGAGAAAATTAATAAGCTCGGGCATTTTCATGACGAGATTATTGGAGCTGAAGTCTTTCTTAAACTGGAAAATACACAAGATGAAGAAAATAAAATTGCAGAAATAAAGCTTGAAATCCCCGGAAATGATTTGTTTGCGAAGAAACAAAGTAAATCCTTCGAAGAGTCAACCGATAGTGCAATTGAAGCATTAAAAAAACAACTCACAAAGCACAAGCATAAGAGGAATTACCCGCTGTTAGCGCGGCTTAAAAAATAAAATATTATTTTGTGATTTAAGCAAAATATTTTATACATTTGCCCTCCGATTTTGGGAGGTGTTCTCAAAATCTTTGTTCTTTAAGGGGCTTTGCCGATGTAGCTCAGTTGGCCAGAGCAGCTGATTTGTAATCAGCTGGTCGGGGGTTCGAATCCCTCCATCGGCTCGGGAAACTGGGGAGATACCAAAGTGGCCAACTGGGGCAGACTGTAAATCTGCTGGCGTATGCCTTCGGAGGTTCGAATCCTCCTCTCCCCACCATTTTTTGAGTGTAGATATCCTAGAGATGTTACACTCATTTTTGCGCTGGTTGAAATTGTTTTCCTGGGATTAACATCGGGAGTAAGGTAGAATAGAAATTCAGAAAAGGGTACCTGCTTCCGGTCAACATAGTATGCTTGGTTCATTGATTTAAGGAAAAATAAGATTGCGGAAGTGCTTTTTCTGTAATGTTACACGTATTGTGACAAAACGAAAAATTAGTATTCCAAGATTGAATTAAAATTGTGCAAAGCATAAGCGGGAGTAGCTCAGTTGGTAGAGCATAACCCTTCCAAGGTTAGGGCCGCGGGTCCGAGTCCCGTCTCCCGCTCTTATGATGGAACGTTGAATTCATCAATAAATATTTCAGGCAATTGTTGACTATATTGTTAGTTTACAATACCTTTGCAGTCCTGATTATTTGTTGCACTTTTAACTAAAAGGCCGATGTAGCTCAGTTGGTAGAGCGTTTCCTTGGTAAGGAAGAGGTCATGGGTTCAAATCCCATCATTGGCTCAAAAGAATATGAAGAAAATTAATAATATAATAAATACTGTATATTAAATATCCTACTAATTATGGCTAAAGAAAAATTTGACAGGTCGAAGCCCCATGTGAACATTGGTACTATTGGACACGTTGATCATGGTAAGACTACTCTTACCGCGGCGATAACAATGGTTTTGGCAAAAAAAGGTCTCTCTGAAGTCAGGGACTTTGATTCGATCGATAATGCTCCGGAAGAAAAAGAGCGTGGTATAACCATTAATACAGCGCACGTTGAATATCAGACTGCAAATCGTCACTATGCACACGTCGACTGTCCTGGTCATGCCGACTATGTTAAGAACATGGTTACTGGTGCCGCACAAATGGACGGTGCAATTCTTGTTGTAGCTGGTACAGATGGCCCTATGCCTCAAACCAGGGAACATATTCTGCTTGCACGTCAGGTAAATGTTCCAAGAGTATTGGTATTCCTGAATAAAGTGGATATGGTCGATGATCCTGAGTTACTTGAGCTCGTTGAGATGGAAGTTCGTGAACTGCTCGACTTTTATGAGTTTGATGGAGCACATGCCCCGGTTATTCATGGATCAGCCCTTGGAGCGATGCATGGGGAACCTAAGTGGGAAGAAAAGATTATTGAACTGATGGATGCTGTAGATTCCTGGATCCCGATTCCTCCACGTCAAAAAGATAAACCTTTCCTGATGCCTGTTGAAGACGTTTTCTCGATCACAGGTCGTGGTACTGTTGCAACCGGTAGAATTGAACTTGGAGTTGTTCATACAGGCGACGAGCTTGAAATGATCGGACTTGGTGCACAGGGCAGAAAAACTGTATGTACCGGAGTTGAAATGTTCCGTAAGATACTTGATGAAGGTGAAGCTGGTGATAACGTTGGACTTTTGTTACGCGGCGTTGATAAGAAGGAGATTAAACGAGGTATGGTTCTTGCCAAACCCGGCTCTATAACTCCTCATACCAAATTCAAGGCTGAAGTATATATTCTGAAGAAAGAAGAAGGTGGACGTCATACACCTTTCCACAATAAATATCGTCCGCAATTTTATCTCAGAACTCTTGACGTAACTGGAGAAATCCAACTACCTGAAGGTACAGAAATGGTTATGCCCGGTGATAATGTTACTATAACGGTAGAACTTATCACTCCGGTTGCTATGGATAAGGGACTACGTTTCGCTATCCGTGAAGGAGGAAGAACTGTTGGTGCTGGACAGGTAATTGAGATTATCCAGTAGTACCAATCTACATACATTATCAAGAAGATAAATCCTATTCAAAAAGGATTTATCTTCCTCTGTGTATATAGGTACAGATCGGTTTCGAAAACATATTTTTATTTTTTTTAGAGTAATTAAAATTTACGGGTGTAGCTCAGTTTGGTAGAGCACTGGTCTCCAAAACCAGGTGTCGGGCGTTCGAGTCGCTCCTCCCGTGCAAACCAGTAATTCGACTATGAAAATTGTAACATATTTCAAAGAGGCTTACGCAGAGCTCGTCCATAAGGTGACGTGGCCTTCATGGGAGGAGCTGCAAGGCAGTGCTATACTTGTAATGGTTGCTTCTTTAATTATTGCATTGGTTGTTGCCTTTATGGATTTAATAGCAAAAAACTTAATGTCGTTTATCTACGGGTTATTCTATTAATCGTCTGGAGGTATACTGATGGAAGGACTCGAAAAGAAATGGTACGTATTACGTGCAATAGGTGGTAAAGAGAAAAAGGTGAAGGAATATATTGAGAATGAAATTGCACGTCTCAACCTCGAGGAATATGTATCACAGGTACTCATCCCGACGGAAAAGGTCTATCAGATACGTAACGGAAAAAAGATCAGTAAAGAACGAAACTTTTATCCGGGATATGTGCTTGTTGAAGCGGCTCTTGTTGGTGAAATACCCCATTTGCTCAGGAATATCACTCATGTTATTGGTTTCCTCGGACAAAAGGGTACCGACGAACCTACCCCGCTTAGGCTGTCCGAAGTGAATCGTATCCTTGGTAAAGTTGATGAACTTGCTGCCGGCGACGAAGAACTGAATACTCCATTCTATGTGGGAGAACCTGTCAAGGTTATCGACGGTCCATTTAACAGTTTTACTGGTATTATCGAAGAAGTAAATGAAGAAAAGAAAAAGCTGAAAGTTATGGTGAAGATCTTTGGAAGAAAAACACCCTTGGAACTCAGCTTTATGCAAGTAGAAAAAGAATAAAAACGAAACGGAACAAACAGTTACAAAAACCTTAATGCTTCCTGAGTAATCGTTTGATCTGGTATCTAAATAAGTAATCAGAAATATTTATAACATGGCAAAAGAAGTTGCTGGACTGATTAAATTGCAAATTCGTGGTGGTGCCGCAAACCCATCGCCTCCTGTTGGTCCCGCTCTTGGTGCTAAGGGTGTGAATATTATGGAATTCTGTAAGCAATTCAATGCCCGCACGCAAGATAAGGCTGGAAAACTGTTGCCGGTTGTTATTACAGTTTATTCGGACAAATCGTTTGATTTTATTGTAAAAACTCCTCCGGTTGCAGTTCAACTATTAGAAGCTGCCAAGATCAAAAAAGGTTCTGCTGAATCGAACAGATCAAAAGTAGCTACCGTAACATGGGATCAGGTTAAATCAATAGCCGAAGATAAAATGCCCGATTTAAACGCATTTACAATTTCTTCTGCTATGAAGATGGTTGCTGGTACTGCACGTAGTATGGGAATTACTGTTAAGGGTGATTTCCCTGCAATGTAGTTAGCATATTTAAACTACAAGAACACAATGGCTAGAATTACTAAAAATCAAAAATCAGCATTAGGAAAGATTGAGCCTGGTAAACAATACAGCCTCACGGAAGCATCCAAGTTGCTAAAGGAAGTCACTTATACAAAGTTTGACGCCTCAGTTGACATGGATGTCCGCCTGGGTATTGATCCGAAAAAAGCTAACCAGATGGTTCGCGGAATAGTTACACTACCCCACGGAACCGGTAAGCAGGTTCGGGTATTGGTATTGTGTACGCCAGACAAGGAAGCAGAAGCTAAAAATGCAGGTGCTGATTACGTAGGGTTGGATGATTATATTGATAAAATTCAGCAAGGCTGGACAGATATTGATGTTATTATTACCATGCCTTCCGTAATGGCTAAAATTGGGAAACTTGGCCGGGTTCTCGGGCCTCGGGGTCTGATGCCCAATCCTAAAAGTGGTACAGTTACCCAGGATGTCGGAAAAGCTGTTGAAGAAGTGAAAGGTGGGAAAATCGATTTCAAGGTCGACCGCTATGGAATAGTTCACAGCACTATTGGGAAAATATCATTCTCGGCAGATAAAATCGCTGAAAATGCCCGCGAATTCCTGCAAACTATCATTAAGTTGAAACCTGCTTCTGCAAAAGGTACTTACATAAAAAGTATCTGTCTTTCCAGTACTATGAGCCCTGGTATTCGGGTCGATGCTAAAGCCATAGAAGAATAATTTTAAAACGAAACATGTTGAAATTATGACACGTGACGAAAAGGCAAAGGTTATCGATAACCTGGCTCAAGAGATAAGCGAAGCAAAGCATTTTTACCTGACCGATATCTCGTCATTGAATGCCGAAGATACAAGCAAACTCAGGAGAAAATGTTTTGAAAAAGATATCAAACTGATTGTTGTAAAAAATACTCTTCTTAAGAAAGCTCTCGAAAAAAGTGAGGGTAAGTATAATGAGTTATTAGGCGTGTTACAAGATGCTACTTCGATAATGTTTACCGAATCAAGCAGCGCGCCCGCAAAACTCATTCAGGAGTTCAGAAAAACTCTTAACAGGCCGGTACTTAAAGCCGCTTATGTTGAAGAGTCTTTTTACATTGGCGACAATCAACTTGAAACTCTTTCAAGTATCAAATCAAAAGAGGAACTTATTGGCGATATCATTGTTCTATTACAATCTCCTGCCAAGAATGTTCTTTCTGCACTACAGTCGGGAGGCGGAACTCTGGCTGGTATTATTAAAACTCTTTCAGAAAAAGAATAAGTCGTAAATAGTAACCAAATTAATTTATACAAAAATGGCAGATTTAAAAGCGTTTGCTGAACAGTTGGTAAATCTTACTGTAAAAGAAGTAAATGAACTGGCTGGAATTTTAAAGGAAGAATATGGCATTGAACCGGCTGCTGCTGCAGTGGCAGTTGCTGCTGGTCCGGCTGCTGGTGGTGGTGAAGGTGCTGCTGCTGAAAAAACATCATTTAATGTTGTATTGAAAGCTGCCGGTGGAGCTAAACTACAAATCGTTAAACTGGTTAAAGACATTACCGGTTTAGGACTTAAAGAAGCAAAAGAATTGGTAGATAAAGCACCCGTTCCTGTTAAAGAAGGTGCCAGCAAAGATGAAGCTGAATCAATTAAAAAGCAACTAGAAGAAGCAGGAGCTGAAGTTGAGCTTAAATAAATGCACTAAGCCATAATTGGCCTTTTAGGTTTGATCCCGTCCCGACATTCCAAAGGAATTGTCGGGATTAGGGCCAAGCCTTTTTGTCGTTAATATTACTCAAGTTCAACGCTTATTTTTGAAATAATGTCAAAGACTATTTTTCCTCAAAGGATTTCTTTTTCTTCAACTAAGAATCCGCTGGAATACCCCGATTTTTTGGAAATCCAGTTAAAATCTTTCAAGGATTTTTTCCAACTCGATACTACTCCCGAACGCAGAAAAGAAGAGGGACTTTACAAAGTGTTTAGTGAAAACTTTCCAATCAGCGATACACGCAATAACTTTGTATTGGAATTCATCGATTATTTTATCGATCCTCCCCGATACTCGATTGATGAGTGTATTGAACGGGGGCTCACTTACAGCGTACCTTTAAAAGCAAAACTAAAACTATACTGTACCGATCCTGAACATGAAGATTTCGATACGGTTATTCAGGATGTATACCTGGGCACTATTCCATATATGACAGAGCGAGGACTGTTTGTCATTAACGGAGCCGAGCGCGTAGTTGTCTCTCAACTTCATCGTTCTCCGGGTGTATTTTTTGGACAGAGCTTGCATGCTAACGGCACAAAATTATATTCAGCCCGTATTATTCCCTTTAAGGGCTCATGGATCGAATTTGCTACCGACATTAATAATGTTATGTATGCATATATCGATCGTAAAAAGAAATTGCCCGTGACCACCCTGTTGCGTGCTATTGGTTACGAAAGTGATAAAGATATTCTGGAGATCTTTAATCTCGCCGATGAAATTAAAGTCTCCAAGACTGCGCTGAAAAAACTTGTCGGAAGGAAACTTGCAGCACGCGTTCTTAAATCATGGGTCGAAGATTTCGTTGATGAAGATACCGGTGAAGTTGTTTCAATTGAGCGTAACGAAGTTATCATCGACCGTGAGACTACTCTTGAAGATGAGCATATCGACGAAATTATGGATTCAGGGGCCAAAACCATTCTTCTCCATAAAGAAAACCTGAACCAGGCTGATTTCGAGATTATCTATAATACATTACAAAAAGATCCGTGTAATTCCGAGAAGGAAGCTGTATTGCACATATACCGGCAGCTTCGGAATTCTGAACCACCCGATGAAGCAACAGCCCGCGATGTGATCGATAAACTGTTCTTCTCAGATAAGCGATACGACCTTGGGAATGTCGGCCGTTATCGTATTAACAGGAAACTTGGACTCAATACTCCTATGGATACCAAGGTTCTTACCAAGGAGGATATTATCGAGATTATCAAATATCTTATTGAACTTATTAATTCCAAAACCGATGTCGACGATATCGACCATTTAAGCAATCGTCGCGTCCGGACTGTTGGCGAACAACTCTATAATCAGTTTGGGGTTGGTCTCGCACGTATGGCGCGTACCATTCGTGAAAGAATGAACGTCCGCGACAACGAAGTGTTTACACCAATCGATCTTATCAATTCGAAGACACTTTCTTCGGTCATTAATTCTTTCTTCGGAACAAACCAATTGTCGCAGTTTATGGATCAGACCAACCCTCTGGCTGAAATGACCCATAAACGCAGAATGTCGGCCTTAGGACCAGGCGGTCTTTCAAGAGAAAGGGCCGGCTTCGAGGTGCGCGACGTGCATTACACTCACTATGGACGTTTATGCCCGATTGAAACTCCTGAGGGACCTAATATCGGACTTATTTCATCGCTGTGTGTTTATGCTAAAATAAACTACCTTGGATTTATCGAAACACCTTACCGGAAGGTCAACAGCGGGAAAGTGGATCTAAGCGACGAAGGTGTTGTTTTCCTGAGCGCTGAAGAAGAAGAAGGGAAAATAATTGCTCAGGCAAATGCAATCATCGGGGATGACGGCAGTTTTAAAAATCCTAAAGTTAAAACCCGTCTCGATGCTGATTATCCAATTGCTTCGCCTGAGGAAATCCATATGATGGACGTTGCTCCTAACCAGATTGCCTCTATTGCTGCATCACTTATTCCTTTCCTTGAGCATGACGATGCCAACCGGGCACTCATGGGATCGAATATGATGCGCCAGGCAGTACCTCTGGTATCTCCGGAAGCTCCGATTGTAGGTACCGGAATCGAAGGCAATGTTGTTCGCGACTCACGATTGCTTGTCATTGCAGAAGGTGACGGTGAAATTGAATATGTCGATTCAAACGAAATAGTCGTTCGCTACAACCTTGATGACGAAGAAAAATTTGTAAGCTTCGAAGGCGATCTTAAACGTTATAAATTGCCTAAATACAGGAAAACAAATCAGAATACATGCATTAACCTGAAGCCTATTGTCCGTAAAGGACAAAAGGTGAAAAAAGGTCAGATTCTCACCGAAGGATATGCTACACAGAATGGCGAACTCGCCCTGGGAAGGAACCTTATGGTTGCATTCATGCCCTGGAAAGGATATAACTTTGAGGATGCAATCGTAATTTCCGAGAGGGTTGTTCGTGAAGATGTCTTCACCTCCATCCATATTGAAGAACACTTGCTTGAAGTGCGTGATACAAAAAGAGGTCTTGAGGAACTTACTGCCGATATTCCAAATGTCAGCGAGGAAGCAACCAAAGATCTCGATGAAAATGGACTGATCCGCATAGGAGCTAACATTGTTCCCGGTGATATTCTTATCGGTAAAATTACTCCGAAAGGTGAGTCCGACCCATCTCCTGAAGAGAAACTGCTGAGAGCAATCTTCGGAGATAAAGCCGGAGATGTGAAAGATGCTTCACTGAAAGCTTCTCCATCACTCTTTGGCGTAGTGATCGATAAGAAACTCTTCTCACGTTCTATCAAGGATAAAAAGCTGAAAGCTGCCACAAAACCTATCCTCGATAAGATTGAAGAAGAATTTACAAGACAGACGCATGAAATTAAGGGTATGCTTGTCGATAAACTCTTTGCTCTTACCAATGGTAAAACATCTCAGGGTGTTAAGGATTACCTGAATGTAGATATCATTCCAAAGGGTACTAAATTCTCTCAGAAAATCCTTCAGGATATCGATTATTTCAACATCAATCCGAACAAGTGGACGACCGATAAATCGAAGAATGAAATGATATACAGGCTCATTCATAATTATATCATTAAGTTCAAAGAGATTGATGCCATTTATAAGCGTAAGAAATATAATATTACTATTGGCGATGAACTGCCCGCAGGTATCGTTCAGCTTGCAAAAGTATATATTGCACAAAAGCGTAAATTAAAGGTGGGTGATAAGATGGCCGGACGCCACGGGAACAAGGGTATTGTTTCTAAAATTGTCCGCCAGGAAGATATGCCTTTCCTTGAAGACGGAACTCCTGTCGACATTGTATTAAATCCGCTTGGTGTACCTTCACGTATGAACCTCGGACAGATCTATGAAACTGTACTGGGTTGGGCAGGAAAAGAATTGGGAGTAAAATTTGCTTCACCCATATTCGATGGTGCATCTATTCATCAGATTGAGGAATATACAAAGAAAGCAGGAATCCCCAGCCTGGGTAAAACATACCTCTACGACGGCGGAACCGGTGACCGGTTCGATCAGCCTGCAACCGTTGGGGTGATCTATATGCTGAAACTGGGGCATATGGTGGATGATAAAATGCATGCCCGTTCTATTGGGCCATATTCACTTATCACGCAACAACCTCTTGGTGGTAAAGCACAATTCGGAGGCCAACGTTTTGGTGAAATGGAAGTATGGGCACTCGAAGCATTTGGTGCTGCAAACATTCTCCAGGAGATTCTTACAGTTAAATCGGACGACGTTATTGGTCGTGCCAAAACATACGAAGCTATTGTCAAGGGCGAACCCTTGCCAACACCTGGAATACCTGAGTCATTGAATGTGCTGCTGCACGAACTCAGGGGACTTGGACTGAGCATTAACCTTATTTAAATCGGAATTTGCTCCCGGGTTGATAGTGTAAACAGAAAAACTAAATTATCGCGTATGTCATTCAGAAAAGATAATAAAATAAAAAGCACTTTTACCAAAATTGCTATAGGCTTGGCCTCACCTGAAGAAATTCTTGAACGCTCGAGCGGCGAAGTGTTGAAGCCTGAAACGATTAACTATCGTACCTATAAACCTGAACGTGACGGGTTATTCTGCGAAAGAATTTTTGGCCCGGTAAAAGATTACGAATGCCACTGCGGCAAATATAAGAGGATTCGTTACAAGGGTATTGTTTGCGACCGCTGTGGTGTTGAAGTAACCGAAAAGAAAGTGCGCCGCGAACGTATGGGGCATATCTCTCTTGTTGTTCCGGTAGCTCATATCTGGTACTTCAAATCGCTGCCCAACAAAATCGGCTACTTGCTTGGATTACCCACAAAGAAGCTTGACTCAATAATTTACTACGAGCGTTATGTTGTTATTAATCCGGGCATTAAAGAGAAGGATGGTGTCCAGTACCTCGATTTTCTTTCTGAAGAGGAATACCTCGATATCGTTGATTCCCTGCCGAAAGAAAATCAATACCTCGATGACAGCGATCCCAATAAGTTCATTGCTGACATGGGGGCTGAGGCTCTTTACAGATTGCTGGCGCGGCTCGATCTTGACGACCTGTCATACGATCTCAGACATAAGGCCAGTACAGAAACTTCGCAGCAGCGAAAGAACGAAGCATTAAAACGACTGCAGGTTGTTGAAGCTTTTCGCGCTTCCAAGGGTATTAATCGTCCCGAATGGATGATTGTAAAAGTTGTTCCGGTTATTCCACCCGAATTACGTCCCCTGGTTCCGCTGGATGGTGGGCGTTTTGCAACTTCCGACCTGAACGATCTTTACCGCAGGGTCATTATCCGGAATAACAGGTTAAAACGACTTATCGAAATCAAAGCTCCGGAAGTAATTCTTCGAAATGAGAAAAGGATGCTCCAGGAAGCTGTCGATTCATTATTTGATAATTCACGAAAAGCCAATGCAGTGAAAACGGATGCAAATCGTCCTCTGAAATCGTTGAGCGACAGCTTAAAGGGAAAACAAGGACGTTTCCGTCAGAACCTGCTTGGAAAAAGGGTCGATTATTCAGCACGTTCGGTAATTGTGGTGGGTCCTGAACTCGATTTGCATGAATGTGGCTTGCCAAAAGATATGGCCGCTGAACTTTATAAACCGTTTATTATCCGGAAACTTATTGAAAGAGGAATAGTAAAAACGGTTAAATCTGCTAAGAAGATCGTTGACCGTAAGGATCCTGTTGTTTGGGATATACTCGAAAATGTGTTGAAAGGACATCCTGTTCTGCTAAACCGTGCTCCTACGTTGCACCGCTTAGGGATCCAGGCCTTCCAGCCAAAGCTCATCGAAGGCAAGGCGATCCAGTTACACCCGTTGGTTTGTACTGCATTTAATGCCGACTTCGACGGTGACCAGATGGCTGTGCATCTTCCGCTTGGTAATGAAGCGATACTCGAAGCCCAGATCCTTATGCTGGCCTCGCATAATATATTAAATCCTGCTAACGGCGCTCCTATCAGTGTTCCGTCGCAGGATATGGTGTTGGGATTATATTATATGACCAAAGCAAAGGTCAGCACTCCCGAAGAAAAAGTGAAAGGTGAAGGGATGATATTCTATTCCCCGGAAGAAGTGCACATTGCTTATAATGAGGGACGTGTGGAACTTCATACGGTTATTAAAGTGAAGGTGAATGATCTTGAAAACGGACAACTTGTTAAGAAGATCGTTGAGACTACAGTGGGAAGGGTATTATTCAATGAATATGTACCCGAAGAAGTTGGTTTTCTCAATGAACTGCTTACCAAGAAATCGCTCCGTGAAATTATCGGACGGGTACTTAAAATGACTGGTATAGCCCGTACTTCACGATTCCTTGACGATATCAAGAATATGGGTTATAATATGGCATTCCGCGGCGGTTTGTCTTTCAACCTCGAAGATGTGATCGTACCTACCGAGAAAGACAAATTTGTCAACGATGGGTATGCCCAGGTCGACGAGGTGATGAATAACTATAATATGGGATTCATTACCAATAATGAACGCTATAATCAGATCATCGATATCTGGACACATACGAATGCAAGGCTCACTCAAAGTCTGATGAAACAATTATCATCCGACAGGCAGGGATTCAATGCTGTTTATATGATGCTCGATTCGGGTGCCAGGGGTTCAAAAGAACAGATCCGCCAGCTTTCGGGTATGCGTGGTTTGATGGCAAAACCTCAGAAATCGGGGTCTACCAGTTCCGAGATTATCGAAAACCCGATCCTTTCCAATTTCAAAGAAGGGTTGTCGGTTCTTGAATATTTTATTTCAACGCATGGCGCCCGTAAAGGTCTTGCTGATACGGCGCTCAAAACAGCTGACGCCGGATACCTTACCCGCCGTTTGGTTGACGTATCACAGGATGTGATCGTTACCGAAGAAGACTGCGGCACACTTCGCGGCCTTGTTGCAACAGCAATAAAGAATAATGAAGAAGTGGTTGAAAGTCTTGGAGAAAGGATATTGGGTAGAACAACCGTTCATGATATTTACCATCCTCTGAGTGGCGAGCTGATTGTTGCTTCGGGAGAAGAAATTACCGAGGAAATTGCTGCCCAGATTGAAGACTCACCTATTGAACAGGTCGAAATACGTTCGGTATTAACCTGCGAATCAAAGAAAGGTGTTTGTGCAAAATGTTATGGACGTAACCTGGCAACCAGTCGTATGGTTCAACTGGGCGAAGCTGTCGGCGTAATTGCTGCCCAGTCTATCGGTGAACCAGGTACTCAGCTTACACTGCGTACATTCCATGTGGGAGGTACTGCATCGAATATTGCTGCTGAATCGAGCGTTGTTGCCCGGTACGATGGTATAGTTGAAATCGAGGAATTACGTACTGTCGAGAAGGCTGACGAATCTGGCAAGAAAGTCGATATTGTGATCGGACGACTTGCTGAATTAAGGATTGTGGATAAGAAAACAGGCATTACGCTTACAACGCACAACATTCCGTACGGTGCAAAATTGTATGTTAAAAATGGCAGCGATGTAAAGAAAGGAACCTCTATTTGCGAGTGGGATCCATATAATGCTGTGATTATTTCGGAAGCTGCCGGTAAGATAGAATTTGAGAATGTAATTGAAGGTGTAACCTACAAGGAGGAAAGTGATGAACAAACAGGTTTCCGTGAAAAGGTTATCATCGAAACCAGGGATAAGACAAAGAACCCCATTATCAAGATTCTTTCGAATAAAGGGGATACATTAAAGTTGTATAACCTTCCTGTTAGTGCACACCTTGCAATCAGTGAAGGCGATGCAGTGAAAGCAGGTGAAATTCTCGCTAAGATCCCACGGGCCGTTGGAAAATCCGGTGATATCACCGGAGGTCTGCCACGTGTGACCGAGCTGTTTGAAGCAAGAAATCCTTCAAACCCTGCTGTTGTATCCGAAATTGATGGCGAAGTTTCCTTTGGTAAGATAAAGCGAGGGAACAGGGAAATCATCATCACCTCAAAATCGGGACAGGTTAAAAAATACCTGGTTCCTCTGTCTAAGCAGATTCTCATCCAGGAGAACGACTATGTAAAAGCTGGAACACCTCTTTCCGACGGTGCCATAACACCTGCTGATATTCTTTCGATCAAAGGGCCCACAAAGGTTCAGGAGTATATCGTAAACGAAGTGCAGGAGGTCTATCGTTTACAGGGTGTTAAGATCAACGACAAGCATTTCGAGATTATCGTACGACAAATGATGCGTAAGGTTGAAATCGAAGATCCGGGTGATACCAAGTTCCTTGAAAAACAGGTTGTTGATAAATGGGAATTTATGGAAGAAAATGACTGGATATTCGGTAAGAAAGTGATCACCGACTCTGGTGATTCTCAAACAATGAAACCTGGACAAATCATCACTGCCCGTAAACTTCGTGACGAAAACTCGCTCCTTAAACGTAAAGACCTTAAGGTAGTTGAAGCCCGTGATGCTGTTCCTGCAACATCAAGTCAGATTCTCCAGGGGATAACCAAAGCTGCATTACAAACTCAAAGCTTTATGTCAGCTGCTTCCTTCCAGGAAACCACCAAAGTGCTTAATGAAGCTGCTATTTTTGGTAAGGTAGATGAATTGGAAGGACTGAAAGAGAATGTAATTGTTGGCCATCTGATACCTGCCGGAACCGGCGCAAGGAACTACGAGAAGATCATCGTTGGTTCAAAGGAGGAATTGGAGGAAATGAAGCAGTCAAAAGAACAGGCTGAAGCAAAAGTTTAAACCTGAAATAGCTATGGAAGAAAAGAAGGACGTTAAAAATCAGATCAATATTGAACTGAAAGAGGAAATTGCTCAGGGTACTTATTCTAACCTGGCAATTATCACACATTCATCATCTGAATTTGTTCTTGACTTTGTTCGTATCATGCCGGGAATGCCCAAAGCATACGTTCAGTCGCGCGTTATTCTCACCCCCGAGCATGCAAAACGACTTCTTTTGGCGCTGAAGGATAACATCTCCAAATATGAATCTGCCCACGGACCGATTAAAGACATGGAAGGTGGAGGAAGCGTACATATACCGTTGAACTTTGGAGGGCCAACAGCCCAGGCTTAACATACTGAACCCCGTCTCAACTGAGCGGGGTTTTTGTCATGTGCGCTATGCATGCCATTGTTCTATAGGGTGCAAGACCCGAACGAGCCAGCC
>CAZWIU010000085.1:0-17168 GCA_964634105.1 uncultured Bacteroidales bacterium
GTTCGGGTCTTGCACCCTATAGAACAATGGCATGCATAGCGCACATAAAAAAGCCTGTGAACATGCACAGGCTTTGAGAAATATGATAAGTATTTTTTATTCCGTTGAAACCGATGCTCCTGTATCCTTAAATCCAAACATAATTGCCACACAACCGCTGGCAGGGTATTCCGATTGTTTCTCACGAACAGGGACCCTGATCATTATTTTAAGTTGCTGGCTCGATTGAACCTCAAAATCCCAGACCCTTTCCAAATTATGTTGTGTATTGTCATAGAGCACATTCTTGTATGCATCGATAACTTTAAATTCAATATCCGGTAAAGCATCGGAACCGCATATAGCCAAACGATAGCTCTGTCCGGAATAGAATGTTTTGTATAATTCGGCTTCTTCGCCTTCGGTTAAGATGGCTGCATGATAGTTTCCATCATGAATATAAGGCATCAGCTCCAGTTTACATATTTTTTTTGCAAAGCCTTTACATTGGGCAGAGACGCCAAGAGTTGATATCAGAACAATTGCAAAAATAAGGGCTATCAGATGGTAAGTTCTTCTCATGTTGTAGTCTGTTTATTGTATAAAGTTAGTTCTTAAATTATCAACAACTAACTGAATTTGTTTGAAATCTTGAGGTGTAACACTCACTGTTGTTTGCGATTTGATAGTAGTAACCTTTATATCTTTTTGATTAACGGCCTGACTTTCGGTAGTTTCGACCTTAACTTTATCAAAAGCAGTTTTTAATGCCTGCAGATCATTAATCAGCTGGATAATATCCTTATTCTCGCTGCCATCAGCCTTCAATTTGTTATCATCGAGCATACGTTGAACTATATTGAAAGAAAGTTTTTGTTCCAGGATCCTGTCAACAAGTTTATTATTCTCAATACTCATATCGCCCACCAGTTTAGTAGCAAGGTATAGACCTTCGACCCAACCGCCTACCAATACTATCGCTGCCACATCCTGTCGTTCATTTTCTTTCAGATAAGAACTTGAATTAAGAAATGTTTCAGAGATAATATCCATAACAACGTCTCTGTTCTGCAGATTATTTTCCAGTCGGGTCATTGTTTCATTATCAATTGCATCACTAATATCCAATCCTTCTGCCATAGTACGTGATGCAGTCATGTAATTAATTGAGGTCTGTGTCTGATCAAAAAGGCTGGCAAAACTAAGATCGGTGGTATAGATTCCAAGGTTCAGAGCCAGGGACTTATTGGTGGTATACTTTGTAACATTATCCAGCGAGTTCAACAATTCTTCATCGTACTTGGCGCCGGCAGATTTTATCAGCATGGCAGTCTCAAGGGGAGATGGCAGTGAATAAAAAATTTTCTTGGCTTTGTCGATATCATCAAAAATATCATCCTGAGTAACAAAGTCTTCAATATTAACATCTTGGGAGGCTTTCTTGCCATCTGATTTACATCCGCCGAAATAGATGAAAAGAGTTAAAAACAGGATAATCTGTAATGGGTTAAGAAATCGATTTTTTAACATTGGTCGAAGTTTTTAGGTTTATTTTTTCCTCAAAAACCTTATGTTCGTAGTAAAATTAATATTTTTTTTTAATTTTCAAAATTGAGTTTTTCAGCATCATCCGTTGTTTATCTGCAACTCTAATAATTCGCATATACATCTGTAAATAAAGGGTAGTAAAGGGGATCCAGCGTTTTTGTCCAGCCAATCAGATACTTTGTATATTCACCTATTTCCAGGTCATCCAGGCTTTTAGCGTATACATCCTGCATAATATCATTTGGGAAGTACTGGGCTGCGAGTTTTATCTTATTTTCGTTCCTGCGGTAAACGGTTTTATAGAGATCTGCCGCTCCAAAGAGGTTTAAAATACTTTGGGCAATTACCGCCGGATACTTATAGCTTACGATGGCAAACTCAACATCGTTCGAATTAAGTTGATTAACTGGCAGAGAAATATCGTCGCGATAATAGTTATTCACCATATATAACAGGGCAACACTTTCTACTTTCTTTTCATCACGCAGATGTGCTATCAGCCTTTCCTTGTTCCTGGGATTTTTAACCTCAGGAATACCATCTTTCTCGCTAATCTGAACTTCACTTCCAACTCGTTTAGCGATATAATCGCCCCATTGGTTGAGCCCCTCAAATCCTTTATGAATATTTGGAGTCTGAACAGATTTTATGACCGATTCATAGGGTAGATTTTTACGGATAGTAGTATATCCCTGTCCGATGTAATAATCAGATATGATACGCAACGGTATCCCGTTCTCTTTAGCCTTTTGCTGGAGCCATTCAAGAGCTATTTTCATCGAATCGAGCGTGGTACGTATGTCAAATTCGGTCCAGGGGGAAGTAATTTTGCTATCTACAAAAACAAAGTAAACCAGGATATCATTTTTCAGGTCCTTGCATACATTATTATACATGCCATCGCGATAGTCAATACGTTTAAACTCAAAACCCGAGGTAAGTGTTAAGAGAATTAATCCAAGCATTAACTTGTTGATATAATTCATCGTAATAGAATTTGAAATAATACCCTCCTTTACAAAAATAGTAATCCGGGCTTGAATATCTTAAGCGAAAATAACCGAATAATTAACAAGTTTAAGGTCGACGTGCATTGTAATACTTACAAAAGTCTGTTATACCGCAAACTGTACATTCGGGTTTCCTGGCTTTACAGACATATCGTCCATGAAGTATTAACCAATGGTGTGCAATAGGACGTAACTCTTCAGGAATATTTTCGGTAAGCTGAATCTCTGTCTGTAAAGGAGTTTTGGCATTTACGGCAAGTCCTATACGGTTTGCTACCCTGTACACATGAGTATCTACAGCAATGTGAGGTTTTTTAAACACTACCGAAGCAACCACGTTAGCCGTTTTACGGCCAACCCCCGGCAGCTTTTGCAGCAGATGAATATCGGAAGGCACCTTTCCGCCGAAATCTGCAACAAGCATCTTAGCCATTCCCGAAAGGTGTTTTGCTTTGCTGTTCGGGTAGGAACAACTCTTAATATATTCGAATATTTGTTCTATAGTGGCTTGTGCCATATCAAAAACAGTCGGAAAAGCTTTAAATAACGCCGGGGTGATCATATTCACCCGCTTATCTGTGCATTGTGCCGAAAGTATTACGGCCACCAGGAGTTGGTACGGATCGGTATGATGAAGTTCAGTTTCAGCAACAGGTCGATTCTCCCTGAAGTATTCAATAATTTTCTGATATCGTTCTTTTTTTGTCATACCTTACTTTATTGAACTACGAAAATAAGATATTCGGAAAATATTATACCAGAAATGTATTTTTGCACAAACTTAGCTTTATGCCATCGATACTTCAATTTGAGTCGGTTAGTAAATATATAGGAGAGATTATCTTATTTGAAGATGTAAACTTCGTTCTCAATGAAGGTGAAAAATCGGCACTTATCGGTTTGAACGGCACGGGAAAAACTTCGCTGCTGAACCTTATCACCGGTATGGATGCTCCGGACCACGGAATGATTGAAATCCATACCGGGGCTAGAATCGGTTACCTTCCCCAGGACCCAGCTTTCCCCAGCAATATTACTATCCTGGAAGCACTCTTCAGCGAAGGTAATGACAATCTAAAATGTATTAAAGCTTATGAAGAATCCTTATTAAGACAAGATGTCCCTGCCCTCGAGAAATGTACTGCCGAAATGGACCGGTTAAAACTATGGGATTATGAAACCCGTATTAAACAAATGCTTACCCAATTGAATATAATACAATATAATCAGAAAATTGCAGAGTTATCAGGTGGGCAGCTAAAACGGGTAGCGCTGGCAAGCAGCCTGCTTAATGAGCCGGATCTTTTATTACTTGATGAACCCACCAACCACCTTGACCTTCCTGTTATTGAATGGTTAGAGAACTATATACAGCGAACATCGATGACCCTGTTGATGGTAACACACGACCGGTATTTTCTTGATAGGGTATGTAACGTGATGTTTGAAATCGATCAGAAAAGAGTGTACAGATACAATGGCAACTATTCGCGATTTGTGGAACAAAGGCAGAAAAGGATTGCGTTGGAAGCATTGGAAACAGAGAAGGCTAAAAATATCCTGCGCAAAGAAGAAGACTGGATAAAACGAATGCCCAAGGCCAGAGGAACGAAAGCAAAATACAGGATTGATAATTACTACAAGTTAAAAGAAAAATCAGAACAACGAAGGGATGAAAAATCGATGCAGATAAACATCAGGGAGTCGCGGATGGGTAGTAAAATTTTATCTGTCAAAAACCTGAACTTCCGCTGGAATGATCAGTACTATCTTAAAGACTTCAGCTATATATTCAACCGCTTTGAAAAGATAGGGATCATCGGTGCAAACGGCTCGGGGAAAACAACGCTTCTTGAGATATTAACCCAGAAAATAAAACCCGAAAGCGGATTCATTGAACTGGGCGAGACTATAAAAATAGGCTATTACCGGCAGGAAGGCATTTACTTTGATGAGCAGATGAAAGTTATCGACGCGGTAACAAAGATTGCTGAAACGGTTACAACAGCTGACGGATCGACCATCACCGTATCGCAGTTTTTGAACTACTTCCTGTTCCCTTATCACCGGCAGCACGATTATATTTATAAACTGAGCGGCGGAGAAAAACGCAGGTTGTATTTATGCCAGGTGTTGATGCAGAACCCGAATTTTCTGATCCTCGATGAGCCGACTAACGATCTCGATATAGCATCGCTCCAGGTACTGGAGGATTATCTTGCCGGATTCAATGGCTGTGTTCTTATTGTTTCGCACGACAGGTACTTTATGGACAGTATAGTCGATCATCTCTTTATATTCGAAGAGATCGGAACCATAAGGGATTTCCCCGGCAACTACTCCGATTATGCTTTGAAGTGCAATAAACAAGTGAATACCCTTGCTACAGGGGAAGCGAAGAAGGAGAAAGAGATGGAGAAGTCTGGAAGCAGGCAAAAAACGATTAAACTCAGCTATAAGGAAAAACAGGAGTTTGAGCAGCTTGAAAAAGAAATCGCCACACTGGAACACGAAAAAGCCGGTATGGAAAAGTTGTTGGTAAGCGGATCTCTGAGTCATGAAGAACTTCACAACATATCCATCAACATGGGCCGGATCATAAAAGAAATCGATATTAAAACCGAACGTTGGATCGAGCTATCGGAAAAAGAACTATAGATTAATAATCGTGAATTGTTAAGAATCAGGTATGTATAACAATTAGGCATAATGTTTCTGTAGAGTTCCCCGGGTAAGTAGGAATTTGCATTTATCTTAACATCAGCAGAAAGATTAACATCTTGTTATTAACAAAATCCAACCATGATCACATCGGATCATATAAATTGATAAAATAAATAGAAGCTAAATATGAACCGCTAATTGAAGCAGCAAAACGGGGAAAACATAAATCAGAAAAAAACGGATAGCGATTTCTCTAAAACAATTACTATATTTGTACAAATTAATATTCAGTGAAAATAAACAACGCATATAGCTTTTTCTTCTTCTTTTACTTTAGCAAAGTAAGCTGAGGGGCTATATGTATTAATAATATTTATTACAGGAAAGTCCCGGAAAGCCGGGACTTTTTTTTTAACAACTTTTTATATTAAATGCTTTATTGTTATGAAGAATAAAGACTCCAAACCTAAAAAAATTGCAATACAGGGGGGATATGGCGCCTTCCATGAAATTGCGGCAAACAGGTATTTTCACGATGATGAAATTGAGATCGTTCCCAGGAACACCTTTAAAGATCTGTTTGCTGCGTTAAAAGAAGGAAAGGTTGATTACGGTATTACCGCCATAGAAAACTCCCTTGCCGGAAGCATTCTTCCCAACTATTCTCTCCTGCTGCATTCTAAAATGACTGTCATCGGTGAAATCTATTTGCGTATCAGGCAAAACCTGGTCGCGTTGCCGGGCCAGACGATAAGCGATATTAAAGAGGTTTTTTCACACCCGATGGCATTATTGCAATGCCAGACTTTTTTCGATGATTATCCGGAAATAAAACTGATCGATAGCGTTGATACCGCGCTCAGCGCAAAAAGAATCGCTGATGAAAAGCTCATGGGTGTGGGTGCAATTGCCAGCGACCTGGCAGCTAAAAAGTATAAACTGGAGATCCTTGCTGAAGAAATTGAAACCCATAAAAATAACTATACCCGTTTTTTAATTTTGGAAGATAAAAACGGAGGCGTTTTCCACGATAAAAGTGTAAATAAAGCCTCTATCAGCTTTGCATTGGCTCATAAAATAGGAAGCCTGTCAAAAATCCTTTCGATCCTTTCGTACTATGAGATCAACCTGTCCAAAATCCAATCGATGCCAATAATAGGCCGTGATTGGGAATACCAGTTCTATATTGATGTGGAATTTTCAAATTACACTGTTTACAGACAGGCCCTTAAAGCTGTCGAACCTTTTACATCCGATGTTTATATCATTGGAGAATATAATAAAGGTGAAGTACACTATGAATGAGGTTGGCTTAGATAATGATGAATAATCTGTTGCTTTTGGCGGTTGGCGATTGGCGGTTGGCGGTTGGCGGTTGGCTGCTGGCGGTTGGCTGCTGGCTATTGGCGTTTGGCTATTGGATGTTTTATTACTTAATGTTAGCTACTGATAACTAATAAACATAACTATATGAGTGTTAAACTTGATTTAGTACCCTTCACTTTCCCGGGTGTTCCTTCTGAAAGGCCGTTGGTAATAGCCGGTCCTTGCAGTGCTGAAAGTGAAGAGCAGGTGATGGAGACTGCCAGGCAGTTAAAATTACAAGGCATACATATCCTCCGGGCAGGAATCTGGAAGCCGCGTACACGTCCAAATACCTTCGAGGGTGTCGGGCGTGAAGGATTACCCTGGTTAAAACGTGTCAGGGAGGAACTGGGCATGCTGGTGGCAACAGAAGTTGCAAACGGCAACCATGTTTTTGAAGCAATGAAATATGGCATCGATATTTTGTGGATTGGCGCCCGGACATCAGCAAATCCGTTTGCCGTTCAGGAGATTGCCGATGCCTTACAAGGTACTGATATCCCCGTCATGATCAAGAATCCGGTGAATCCCGACGTAGAACTTTGGATCGGTGCCTTTGAGCGGGTAAACCAGGTGGGCATAAAAAAGCTTGCTGCCGTTCACAGGGGGTTTTCCGTTTATGGCAAATCGTTCTACCGTAACGATCCTCACTGGCAGATACCCATCGAGCTAAAAAGACAGATCCCCAACTTGCCGATCCTGACCGATCCCAGCCATATATGTGGAAACCGCGAGATGCTGTTTGAAGTTTCGCAGGAAGCAATGGACCTCAATTTCGACGGATTAATTATCGAAAGTCATCATTGTCCTGATAAAGCCCTTAGCGACGCCCAACAGCAAATTACACCCGACGAACTTAAAAAAATGGTTAGCAGTCTGGTGCTGAGGAAAGCTGATATCGACAATGCAGTGGTAGCCCATTCCCTCGAAGACCTGAGACGTCAGATTGATAAATACGACGACCGGCTGATAGACATTCTCGAAGGCAGGATGAAAGTAGCCGACAAGATCGGTATTTATAAGAAAAAGAACAATATTACCATCCTCCAGTCGAGCCGATGGGATCAGCTGCTCACCAAACGCATACAGGATGGAGAAAAGAAAGGACTGAGCGAGGACTTTATCGTAAAGCTATTCAGGGCTATTCACCAGGAGTCGATCAATCACCAGACAAAAATAATGAATGAATAGTTTTTCGTATTTTCGCGCTACCTTATAAATCAGATACTGCAATTTCATGAAGGTTCTTAAGATCAAAGCCGAATCAAAAACATCAACGATACTGTTCGGGGAAAGGCTTACTAATTTAACAAAGTATATTGATGGCCGAAAAGCCATTATCCTCACCGATTCAAATCTTATTAAATATTATAAGAACCAATTCCCTGTTAATATCCCTGTTATTGAAATGGGCTTGGGAGAAAAGCATAAAACGCTCTCCACCATCGATATGATCATGGGAAAGCTGCTGGAATATGAAGCCGACCGTTCAACTTTGCTGGTAGCTATCGGGGGCGGTATTGTGTGTGATGTCGGAGGCTTTGCAGCTTCAATCTTCATGCGTGGCATACCTTTCGGCTTTGTGTCCACGACCCTGTTATCGCAGGTAGATGCATCCGTGGGAGGCAAGAACGGAGTGAATTATGAGGGCTATAAAAATATGGTTGGAGTGTTCAACCAACCAGAATTTGTAATATGCGATAATTCCTTGTTCCCAACGCTCGATAAGGAGGAATTCCGTTCGGGTTTTGCTGAGATCGTTAAAGCGGGAGCTATCAGAAATGCATCGTTATTTGAATATTGTAAAGAGAATGCCGAAGCTGCGCTTGCATGTAAGGAAGAAATTCTGACGCATATGATCTACGAGGCTGTTAAGGTGAAAGCTGCTGTTGTTGAAGCCGATGAAAAAGAGAAAGGTGAGCGCAGGTTGTTGAATTTCGGGCATACCTTTGCCCATGCTATCGAAAAAAAAACAGGGATACTTCACGGACAGGCAGTCAGCATTGGAATGGTGCTCGCCGCACAGGTTTCACAATCGCTTGGAATGGTTGGTAACGATGTAACAGAGGAGCTTATTCGCACTCTTACAGCATTCCGGTTACCTACAAGCTCTGAAATACCCGCCGACAAACTATTCGAGGCCATGAAACAGGATAAGAAACGTGAAGGCGATGCAATACATCTAGTATTATTGGAAGGCATTGGAAAAGCCGTAACGCAAAAAATACCCTACACCGACTTACAAAAAATAACTCATGATCTGCGTAGCAATCTCTGACAGAAATCCTGAAAAGTGCCTGGCGACTCTTGACCAGTGCGAAATGGCTGAGATTCGTCTTGACCTTACTGAATTTGACGAAGACCATATCCGAAAAGTATTTTCTCATCCAACACCTACCATAGCTACCTGTCGGCCGGATAAAAAGGGCACCAAGGACCAGCTGAGAAGACTTAAAATGGCAATCGAAGCAGGGGCCAGGTATGTTGATGTTGAATATGAAGCGGAGGAAAAGCATCGGAGGTCCATTACTGATTATGCCCGGAAGCATCAATGTAAGATCATCATTTCTTATCATAACTTTTTAAAGACACCTCCGGCTAAAGAGCTTCATCATATTGTTAATGAGTGTTTTAGTATGGGTTGCGATATTGCCAAGGTTGTTACGCAGGTAAATACCAATGCCGATGCAGCCAACTTACTTTCACTGTATAGCATCAACAAACCTCTTGTAGCTTTTGGGATGGGCGACGCCGGAAAATTAACCCGCGTTGTAGCTCCGTTACTTGGAGCCGAGTTCACATTCGCTTCCATGGATAATGGAGTTGCCACTGCCCCTGGCCAGATCAGATATCATACAATGAAAGAAATTATAGACTATCTGAAAAACATATTGAAATAAACCATGAACACCTTTGGAAAACTTTTCAGAACAAGCCTTTTTGGTGAATCGCACGGGAACGGCATCGGCGTTACGATCGACGGGATTCCTGCCGGGTTACCTTTAACTGTTTCCGATTTCACTGCCGATCTGGACCGCCGGCGTTCGGGCGCAAAAGGTACCACACCACGCCAAGAAGCTGATCTGCCCAGGTTCCTGACAGGATTATTCAACGACCATACCACCGGAGCCCCGTTAACAATTCTCTTTGAAAATACCAATACCCGTTCGCAGGATTACGATAAACTCAGGGAAATACCGCGTCCCGGACATGCCGATTTTGTTGCTTCAAAGAAGTTCGGAGGTTTCGAGGATTATCGCGGAGGCGGTCATTTTTCAGCTAGACTTACCTTGGGACTTGTTGCTGCAGGAGTAGTGGCAAAAAAAATGATTGACCCGTTGAAAGTCGAAGCTAAACTAATTGAAGCCGGTGGTAATTCCGATATCGAAGCGGCTATCGATAAGGCTGTTGAGGAACAGGATTCGATCGGTGGTGTTATTCAGTGCCGTGTTACCAATATGCCGGTTGGACTGGGAGAACCTTTTTTCGATTCGCTTGAATCCTTGCTGGCTCATATGATATTTTCCATTCCTGCTGTGAAAGGAATTGAGTTTGGTTCAGGATTCCAGGCTGCCAGGATGAAGGGAAGTCAGCATAACGACCTGATCCTTTCGATGGATGGCAAGACCGAAACGAATCATGCCGGGGGTATCAACGGAGGAATCAGCAACGGGAATGATCTCATTTTCAGGGTGGCTATCAAGCCTACATCGAGCATCAGTAAAGAGCAGAAAACACTGAATATTAAAACCGGGAAAATAGATACGCTGAAGGTTGAAGGCCGCCACGACCTGTGTGTTGCCCTGCGTGCCCCAATCGTAGTCGAAGCGGCGACAGCCATTGTGCTGGCCGATGCCATGATGCAGGAACAGAAGATAAAAAGGGTACTTAACAAGTAGTGTCAACTCAACAGTAAATACTATAATGAAGAAACTAGTGCGATATACACACCCCCTGAAATCCCCCTCTTTAGAGGGGGACATTGGGGGTGTGTGATAACATATTATTAAACAAACCGACTTTTTAAACTTGAATTAACAACTAGTTACTGACTGAATAACAATATCCTGAAATGAAAAAAATAGTGATACTTGGAGCAGGACGAATGGGATCGTGGTTGGTTGAATCACTTTGTCTTGATTATGAAGTGGGCGTCTTTGACCAGGATATAACACGGTTGAAATACCTCTTCAAATGCCATCGGTTACTCAGTCTTGAAGAGATCCGGGAGTTTGATCCCGAGATGATCATTAATGCTGTGAGCCTTCAGCATACCATACCTGTTTTTGAAGCTGTGCTGCCTTATTTGTCCGCTAACTGTATTCTTGCTGATATAACTTCGGTTAAGACTCCTCTCAGGGAATTCTATCTGAATTCGGGAAGAAGGTTCGTATCAACCCATCCGATGTTCGGCCCGACATTCGCCAATATCAAACAATTAAATGATCAGAGCGCTATTATTATCAAACAATCGGATGAAGAAGGAAAAAAGTTCTTTCGAAACTTCTACAGTTCTTTTGGTATTAAAATTTTTGAATACACTTTCATAGACCATGATAAAACGATCGCTTACTCGCTTTCAATTCCCTTTTCTTCGACGATGGTCTTTGCAGCAACCATGAAACAACAGGAGGCCCCCGGTACAACATTTAAAAAACACCTGGAAATTGCCCGTGGATTGTTTTCGGAGGATGATTACCTGCTCTCTGAAATCTTATTCAGTCCTTACACCTTCGAACAACTGGAACTGATCGGTAAGAAACTTGAAGAACTCAAGGCTATTGTGAAAGAGAAAAATACAGAACAGATGCGGAAGTTCCTGGCTGAATTAAGAAAGAATATTTCCTGAACAATTTTATATAAACGCAATTCCAACAAAGTTTCATCGTTATGAGGATACGCAACCTCTGTATAATTTTGCTGTCAGTAATTATTGCATTAAACCAACTTACAAATAATACAATTATGAAATCAACATTAACTCATCTGAAAATAGCAGTGGTCACTGTTATCATAACGCTTTTATGCCAATCTCAGCTCAAGGGGCAATTATTCAAGGTCGGTAATAAAGATTTAAACTTGATGATCGGAATGGGAACTCCATGGGTGTTGATCAACGATTATCGTACAATCCTTCCGCCCTTTACCGCATCCCTGGACTATGGATTTCGAGATGATATCGGGCCAGGGGTATTAAGTCTTGGAGGCATGGTGGCATTAACAACCTATCGTGATATTAGAACTGCCATAACCTGGGTCGATGATTATGGCTATAAAAGTACAACAGGTATTGTTGCATTGCGAAGTACCTATCATTATGAGCTTATCAGGAAACTTGACACGTATGGTGGAATGCATCTTGGTATGCGGGCCGAGAGATGGGTTGAATATGGCAATTTTCCTCATGGTGCAGAATTACGCGATGGTTTTGATATGCATCCGGTTGTCAGTCTTTTTGCAGGCGCAAAGTATTATATCAACGATAAATTTGCTGCCATGGCAGAAATTGGCTACAGTATTGCATTCGTTAACCTGGGAGTTTGTATAAAGCTTTAGAAGAGCATGGCAATTCGTTGAACTTCAATTTCCAATGTGATCATTTCGACAAAAAAAAGTAGATGAAGCAGATAAGTTGAGGCACGGCATGCCGTGCCTCAACAGTAGTATATATTAAAGGCTACTGTTTACTCTGAACAGACTCCCCTCAAAGTAGTCTCTGCCCTTGTATCGCCAAATTCTTTTGCTCGTGTTAAATAATAACAGGCCAGTTTTTCATGACCAAGCTTTTGTTCAGCAAGGCCCAGAAAATAATTCGTTTCGGCATCGTTCGGCAGCAGGTCAAGGCTCATAGACAAATCGTATGCAGCCTCCTTGTAATTTTCGGTTTGGTAATAGGCCATGCCCCTTGCTTTAAAGTAGGAAGCTTTCGACTTATCCTTCTCCAATAAAGAATTATAGTACTTCAACGATTCCATGTAACGGCCTGCCGCATAATATATCTGTCCGGCTATGAATTGGGCTTCATCAACAGGAAAATAACGTATGTAAAGCTTTATATCCTCGATTGCAATACTATAATTCCCGGCGTTCAAAGCAGTGACAGCACGCAAATAACGGGTTTCAAAATCCTCCGGTGTTTGGTCAAGTATTTCATTAAGTACACCCAACGCACTGGTATGATCCGACAAACCAATCAGGCATTCGGCTTTTCTTTTGAGATAGGCGATATTACCCGGATCGCTGTTAAGAGCAAGGTTTAATTCATTCAAGGCAAGCTGAGGATTGTTATCATGCCAATATAGTTCGCTTTTTAACGCATGTAATTCCGGATCATCGGGATGAGCGGCCAGAGCATCATCAGCAAGGGCATTCGCCTTTATCATCTGGTTTTTCTTCAACAGAAAGTGAACTTCATCCGCTGTCTTCTGATCCTCGCCTTGCCAATTGTCCTGCCATAATGCAAACCATTCCTGGGTATAATGAAGGACCGAAAACAGGGTATCTTTTTTAACAGACTGGGCATCGGGATTCTTAGATGATTTCAGGTATTTTTGAATGTTGGTAATAGCCTGCATTTGATCACCGGTCAGAATAGCCAGTCGGGCTTTCCAGAGAAAGGCTTCAGCGTACCCGGCACTAAGCGCTTTTTCGACATCTGCTTTTGCCTGATCCATAGATCCGAGGTTAAACTCAGCAATCGCTTTATATAAGTACCATTCCGGTTTAGGCATTTCTTCATTCCTGATAAGCTGATCGAACGAAGTTACTGCCTCCCGGTACGACTTATTGAGATAGTTACCATAGGCATCGATCAACAGCGCATTGCGATCGGTTTCCTGCGCTGCTGTATGCAGCGTGAATAATGAAAAAAATATGAACATCAGTATCTTCATTCCACAGTTCCGTTTTCTTCACCTGAATATACATGGATAAATCCGGTAAGCGTTCTTACGACCGTGCCAGAGATACGAGGTTCAAAAACATCACAAATATAATAGTATACTCCTGTTGACACGAGTTTATTATTATACCGGCCGTCCCAGTTAATATCCGGGTCGGAGGTTACATATATTTCCTTTCCATACCGGTTATAGATCCGCATATTCACTTCCTTGATATAATCGTTCAGGTTCCATGAGACGTAGAAATCGTGTATGCCATCGTTGTTAGGAGTAAATACATTGGGCAGTTGATACAAGGCACAGATGTTGTAAACACAAAAAGCAACAGGTTTCGTCTCATTCAACACCGAATCGACAGCTGTAACAGCATAACACTGTTCTATCGAACCTTCTGGATAGTCGATGTACTCAAAAATATCCGGACCCAGGGTATCGAGTGCAATAAAATCGCCATCGAGTGAATCACGGCTATACACAATATATGCAATGATATCCTGCTGAGCGCATGTATCGACAGGTTTGTCCCATGTCAGGTAATTATAGGCGACAATACTATCGCATTCCGATGTAACAAACAAATCCGGCGGACATGGCGCGATGGTATCAACAGGAATTCCGGTGGCGAGGTGCGAAGTGTTTTGAACATGGTAATCTGTTCCATAAAGAGGCCGCACACCATAACCGGAGGTTCTGTATGTGTAGGGTGTGTTGTTCTTTAATCCTGTATCGAGATAGGAGTTCAGATTGACTGTGGCGATCATATTAAAAACACCCGTACCGTCCAGTCTGTATATATCGTAAGCTTCATTCAGCCAGGGAGAACGTTTTCGCATATTCAGCAACAGTTCATTATCCGAGGCGTTAATCTCGATATATTGCGATGTTGCTATCTCATTACCCGGTAATGCAATCCAGTTGCTGTTATCATCCTGGTAATATAACACTACGGTGTATGTGTATGGATAAATGAGCGTATTGATCCCGCTATCGGTGTACGTTGTATCGCTAAGATCCGCTGTTGGGATCACAGCTATTGATGACAGAGTAACCTCTCCGGGAGCCATTCTGAATACCTCATAACGGTATGGACCTGTATCAATTGTATCGATATCATGAGGAACTGCCCAGGCGAGGTCAATCCGGCCGTTGGTTTCATCGTCGTTTTCTACACTGACCCTGAGCATGGGAGGAGTGCCTGGAATTAATGTCGTACATACCTCATCGGAGCTTATACTTTCTGCACCATCAGCATAAACAGCAGTAATCCGGTAACAATAATCATATCCCGGTACAAGGCCCTCGCCATGATTATCATCTGTATAGTGCACAGAATTTTCTCCTGCGACATAATCAAGTAATTCGTAGCCGGTATAGGCTGGCACTCCTGTTTCACAATAGGCAGGAGTATAAGTCTGGCTTCCGAGTCTCCTGTAAATATTATACCCTGCTGCCGTACCACAGGTTGTTTTTGACCATGCAATTCCGATGGTATCAGTCCCGGGGTAAGCAACAAGATTTTCGGGAGCACGGTGCAGCACCCTGATCGTAAAACTTGTGATATTAACAAGGTTGATATCATCGTTTATGTCTTCGGTCTTCAATACCACATCATAGGGCTGTTTACGGGCGTTGGAACAGTTAGTCACCCACTTGAAGTGAGAATGCAGCCATCCATACCCTGATGAATCGACAACAAATTCAGCGGGATTGCCAACCTCGAATACGCCGCCAACCATATCCTGGGTCATGAGATCGCCGTCGGCATCAGTTGAATGTATAGGTATATATATACTGTCACCTGCCAGAATGCAGAAATCATTAATAACCGGGTTAACGGGAGCATTATTATCGGTTTCATAAACATCAATCTGCATATCGCGGGCGATACGTCCGATACGAATTTTGTTCCTCCATTCTTCAACAAGAATAGCAATATTAAATTTACCAACGGTCTCGGGAGTGTTCCAGACAAGATCACCGGTTACTTCATTAATATACAAGGTATCGGTTGCGGCTGGTAATATATACCCTTCAATAGGCTCACCATTGGCTCCCGTACACACCGTAATAACGTAAGACAGGCTATCCCCATCGGGATCATATGCAGCAGGATTATGGATAAATACATGTCCCCTGGCCGCTTTATCGATTGGAGGATTCAACAAAACAGGCGTATTATTGGAACCAATTGATGCACCGATCAGCATGGTAGTTTTAATCGAGAAAATAACATTAACCGAATTGGGAATATTATTAACACCCTCATTACGATTAGGGTCTTCCATCATTATTTCATAGACTCCCGGACCAGGGAAAGTATGGTTGGCAATATAGGTATTGTGAAAGTAATCTGTATTCTTTATAATCTCATGGCCCGGCGGAGTCAACAAAGGAACTACAGAGGAAGTTCCATCGCCCCAGACAACCTGGAGTTCACTGCGGTTGGCATCGCTATAACGGTAGGTATAAGTAGTAACAGTAAATTCGTATGTATACCCGCCAAGATGACGGTATGTGATCTCCCCTGCCCTGTTATGCGTAGCCTGCAATTGAAGCAGTATGGTAAATAGTAATAATGATATGATAAATAGTTTACGCATTAAAAAAGGATATTGTCTGTATGGCTCCGTTTATCAAATTCAAAAGCCAGCTGTTTATCTCCCTTACCGGCTATAACAAGATTCTTCTGATCGGTGAAAAGATCCAGCATCAGGGTATTTTTTATGCTGATTCTGTTCAGATCAGATATTTCATTTGCACAAAAATACAGCCATACCGACATATCTTCTATCCTCCAACCGGTAAATCTTGTTTTTATTATTCCGGCATTCTCATCTGATAATATAAGCGATGAAGCAATATAATCGATGATGGCTTTTTGTTCCTTTGATGTGAGCCGGGTTCGTCTGGTGAAATCGAGCTCAGTATCGTATTTATAGTTAATAAGAGACTGGAAATCGTCATAGAACAAACGTACAGAGAGATCGATACGGTTTGAATCGCTGATATAGTCGATATTAACAACTGAAACATGGATAGGATGTGCGGATATGGTATCCAGGAGTGTCCAGAAAAGGAATAGTATGAGAATACGCGCTTTCATTATCCATTAAGGAAGTGAAAGCGAAATTAACAAAAATAGCCCAACATTTGTGTTAAAACAGGGCGAATAATTAATGTTTAACTGTTTAACTGTTTAACTGTGTAACTGTGTAATTGGGGAACTGAGAAATTGAGGAATTACTATTGTCCGGTAAAAGTTAAAAAAATTATATGCCACTAAATCACCAAGGCTCAATGAAAATACTAAGAAGTTTATATTTGTCCTGTTGCATATTTGTGAAACCATTATATCGTAGTGTCCTTGTGGCATAAATTCTAATTTTAATTGCTTAAGCCCACTAAATCAAAAATGCTAATAATTCTTGCTATTATCATACGTTAGGATTATCCATTCGTTTTACCCGGACAGTAATGATTGAGGAATTGATGAACTGATGAGTTAAAGTGATGAGGTGATCAGCTGTTGGCTAGTGGCTAAAAGCCAAAGCTCAGCTAATAGATTATTATTCAGACATTCAATAAAACTGATTCTGATTTATAGAACAAGCGTATAAAATTTCAAACCTTACAAGAAGAACATAGCCTGAATTATTCATAAAAAGAGGGTGTTTGTTACCTAAATTGTACTAAAGTATCA
>CAZWIU010000086.1:0-16878 GCA_964634105.1 uncultured Bacteroidales bacterium
TGTTTTATTAATTATATATTGTTTCATGGCACCATTGCGGATAATCATATTTTATTAATTATTCTTATTCATCATTTCTTCCCCAGCATTCCTTTCAGAGATCCCAATATGCCCCCTCCGCCCTTTAGGGTTTTCAAGATGTCATCCATATCAAAACTATTGTCGTTCGGGTCGTTGGTCTTTTTACTCAGGCTGCTCAATACAGCAGGTATCAGGTTTGCGGCAATAGCGCCGGCAGTACTTGAATCGAGTTTGAATTTTTTCATCATTTGCTTAACCGCCTGGTCTTTTATTGTGCCTACAGCCGGGTTATTTGAAATATTTCCGTTCTTTATCAGGTCGGTTATATTCCCGAGATTACCTCCAGCCATTTGACCCTTTAAGCCTTTAAGGATGCTGGAGGCTGTTTCTTTAATAGCAGCATTATTTTTTTGATTAGGAATAGCGGTATTATTTATAATGGCATCGCCCGCATGTTCCTTTACTAGGTTAACTAACTGATCAAATTTCATGGTGTTAAGGATTTAACAGATTTATACTTGAGAGCACATCTGATCAAATTTAACCTAAAATGTTGGTTGTTGTCATATATTTTTCAAGTAAAAGATAGCCGGCTTTTGCATCCAAGTTCTCTAGATAGGTTGCTAAACTTTAAAACTCTAAAATATCGTCCCTTCATAAAAATTGTTTACGAATAGTTTACGAAAGAGGTAAAAAAGAAGGGGGTGTCTCAAAAGGTTTTTCAAACGTTATTACGAGCGAAGCGCAGTAATCTTATTTTATTAATAATCAATAGATTGCCTGCTTGCCGGCAAGGCAGGCTTCAGTCGTACCGAAGTCTCGGTACTCCTTCACGCTGACGCCGAAGTTTCGCAAAGGCACAGTAGGCGCCGCAATGACTTAAACAAACCCTTTTGTGATATTCTGATGCAACACGTCCAGCCTGATTATCCGTATGGTGAGGCCAGTAAAAGCTTTATAAAATCTTACAAAATTTATATCGGGACCAAAAAATAGAGAACATTATTGGGATACCTGTTGAGTCACGGCATGCCGTGACTCAACAATCTCAATACCCGAATGGCATTAAGGGAAGAATAATAGATAAGTAAATTGTTTCCTGCCAATTCTCCTAGAAGGCCTTCTTATTCAGATATTTTTATCAATGATAGTCCTTCTAAATTTGGAGCTACACTTAAAAAGCAGATTATCAATTCTACTGAAGACTATGCTTTTATTAATGCATGGAACGAATGAGGGGAAGGTGCCGTTTTAGAACCAGAACAATTCTATGGCTACGAATATTTGCAAGAAGTAAAAAGAGCTTTAGAACAATAACAACATAAAAATCAATTTAATAAAAGCAGATTATTTGGCACGAACAAAGAAAAGGAAAAATTCTCACAAAAGGGAAAATCAGCTATATTGCGGTAATGAATGTGAAATATTTTGTCACGTTTTTACCGGTATTAACGTGACATTTTTATATCTTTGCAGAAACATTATTATAAATGAAAGTATCTGATATAGCTGTGAATAAAATAGACCGTTTTAAAACAGGCTATGTTTTTACCTATGATGATTTTGATATACCGGTAGAGAAGATTGATGCTTTAAAGAAAGTATTGAGCCGGTTAACAGAATCCGGTAAAATAGTCAGGCTGTCTAAAGGGAAATACTATAAACCCAAAGAAGGTGTAACAGGCCCTCTTAGACCAGATGAATACCAGGTTGTGAAAGATTTATTGGAAGCGAATGGAAAAATAATCGGTTACTTATCAGGCATCAATGCATTTAACAAACTTGGATTGACAACCCAGGTATCCAATACCATCCAGTTAGGAACAAACATTGACAAGAAATCAATCAAAAGAGGGAAATATACCATCCGGTTTATCCGCCAGAAAAATACGATAACCAAGGAAAACATACCCTTATTACAGATTCTTGATTCTATACGGTTTGTTAAAAGAATTCCTGATGCCGATATCAACAACTCCTGTGAAAGACTGAGAAACGTTATTCAAAACTTATCAGATGAGGTGCAGGAATATTTGGTAAAACTGGCAATGAAATATAATCCAGCAACCCGGGCATTAACAGGTGCGATTTTAGAATCCATTAAAGGCGGGACTTATGTTGAAGCCTTATATAAATCATTACGGGGCACAACTTCTTTCAACTTAACTATTTCTCCAACTATTCTTAAAAACAAGGAAAAATGGCAAATCCGATAAACCTACATGAGTTAAAAAACGAATTCAGTTCATTGATTAAAGAAGCATCAGACCATTTCAGCATCAGGGAAGTATTTATTGAAAAAGATTACTGGATAACCCGTTTATTGAAGCGTTTATCCGATAGTGAATATTCAGGTTCAATAGTATTCAAAGGTGGCACATCGCTTTCGAAAGGTTACAAACTCATAAACCGCTTTTCAGAAGATGTTGATATAGCTATCATCAATGTAGCTGAAATGACAGGAAATCAGGTAAAAACCTTAATCCGCAATGTCGAAAAACAATATCCGTAGATTTAACAGAAGTGGATACTCCCGGAGTTACCAGTAAAGGTTCACAATTCAGAAAAACAGTATTTACTTACCCTGTTTCCGGCGATGCCAGGTTATACCAGGGTGTATCAAATAAGCTGATTATCGAAATCAATTCATTTGCCAATCCCAATCCTTATGTTGACCTTGAAATCAAGTCCCTGATTGGAGAGTTTCTTGAATCGTCAGGCAGACAGGATTTAATAGAAAAATACGGCTTACAACCATTCAACCTCAATATTTTGGATAAAAGACGAACACTTATTGAGAAAATCGCTGCCCTGATCAGATTTTCTTTTGCTGAAAATCCAACTGTTAGTATCTCTGAGAAAGTACGTCACTTCAACGATATTTATTATTTACTAAATGACACCGAATGTAAGTCCTATTTTGATTCAGAAGATTTTATTAAGGATATTACAAAATTAATCCAACATGACAGAACCGCCTTTGATGAACCACAGGGATGGGGTCAAAAATCTATCAGTGAATCACTATTAATAAAAGATTTTGATAACCTCTGGAAAAGTATTAAAGCAACTTATATAAGAGAATTAAAAGACCTGGCTTTTTCTGAAATCCCGGATGAAAAAGATACAGCAACATCATTCAAACAAGTAATTGACAGACTAAACAAGATAATGATATAATTCGAGCTTGTACTTCCAATTTACACTTTAGATACTCTAATAATCCCACCACACAAGCAGGTAATAAGGTGTTCCTCTTCCTTCTTCGGCAAGTCTTACGCCAGCTTGTTGCTTGCTCCTTGTTTTATAGTCCTAAACCGAGTGGCAAAGTTTTATATAGCTATTAGAAAGGTACTCGGAAGTTGTGGTGCAAATTTTGGTGCAAATAAAAAAGCGGCTCAGAATAATTCTTCTGAAACCGCTTATTATCTTGTAGCGAGAGAGAGAATTGAACTCTCGACCTCATGATTATGAATCATGCGCTCTAACCATCTGAGCTACCTCGCCCTGTGTACGCCGAAGTTTTAACGAAGGCGGTGCGCTGCACGCCGCACATTCATTTGCAGGCGTGAATTTATTTTAAATTATATTAATTCCAAAAAAGAACCTAAACCATGCGCTCTAACCTCCCGATTTAGAACCTGTAAGGTTTTGCTATGCAAAACCTACATGGTTCTTGATCGGGATGAGCTACCTCGCCCTCTGATCACCGAAGTTCCGATTAATCGGAACGAAGGTGATCTCTGTTCACCGAAGCTTAAACGAAGGATGGCAAAGATATATTTCTTTTTAATTATTGACAATTTTTTTTCTGCTGCTATTTGATAAAATCAAATTCTTTTATATTTGCACGCACCATAAAAAATTTATTATCTTACTCACGAAAATTTAAATTTATTAAGCACTAAACACATATATATAGGAAGAATTACTAAGTTTTACCGGATGAAAATAAAGCTTGCGGTAATACATAATAATTGATAATCATATTATGAAGAAGAAAATTCAACTTGAATATAACCTTAATTCATCACCAAAAGTTTTATATTCCCGACTTAGCACTCCCGGAGGCCTTGCTGAATGGTTCGCCGATGATGTCAACCTGAAAGGGGATATATTTTTCTTTATCTGGGACGGAGTAGCGCAGCGAGCTGAGGTAACAAGGAAAAAAGAAAATCAATATATCCAGTTCCGGTGGCTCGATGAACCTGAAGAATCTTCCTTTGAATTCCGTATTAATGTAGATGAGATTACCGGCGATGTTGCCCTTGTTATTCACGATACCATCAACGAAGAAGATGAAGATAGCGCAAGGGGTTTATGGGATTCACAGATCGCAGAGCTAAAGCATGTCCTCGGTTCATGACCGGATACAATTTTCTCTTTGATTTTTCGTACTTTCATACCGGGAATTCATTCCCGAATTAATATTGCATTGCGTGAAGAGACTACATCTGTTGGTATTAAAGTCGTTCGCCGGTCCCTTTGTGCTGATCTTTTTCATCGTCCTCTTCATACTGCTTATGCAGTTCCTGTGGCGATATATCGATGAGCTTGTCGGCAAAGGTCTGGAGTTTAATGTAATTGCGGAACTGCTTCTATATACCTCCTCAAGCCTTGTGCCTATGGCACTCCCTCTTTCAATTCTCATGTCGTCACTAATGACCTTCGGTAATATGGGAGAGTTTTATGAACTCACTGCCATGAAAGCATCCGGCATTTCATTACAACGGATCATGATGCCTCTGATAATACTGGTCACTTTTATAAGCATTGGTGCATTCTTCTTTGCCAATGAAGTATTACCTTTCACTAACCTTAAAATGCGTGCGCTCCTTTATGATGTGCGCAACCAGCGGCCCGAAATACAGATTCTTCCAGGATCATTCTATAGCGGGATCGACGGATACAGCATACGTATTGAGCATAAGGATCCGTCGACAAACATGCTATATGATATTAAGATCTATGATCATACTTCAAACCGTGGCAATATCAGCGTAATAATTGCCGATTCAGGGAAAATGATTGTTACCGAAGACAACAGGAATCTTATTGTAAATCTTTATCACGGATATAGTTATAATGAACTTGCCGATGAAAAAAACCTGAGGAAAACAAAGAGTTATCCCCACAGGTTCGATCGGTTTGATGAAGAAAGAATAATTATTGATCTTGTGGGTTTCTCACTCGAACGCTCGAACGAAAACTTGTTCCGCAACCATTATTCTATGCTTAAGCTCGGACAACTTGAGGCCATGCAGGATTCTATCAAAAAAGATATTGCCGCGAAGGAAGAAGTTGTAAATACCACCCTGCTGATGGGCAATTATTTTAAAAAGCGGTCAAGGGTGATCCATCGTGCCGATCATTTGCCTCCATCACAGAAGATCGCGCGACAGGATTCTCTCTATTCGAGTCCTGTTCAAGCTGAATTTTCAAGACCCCTGCACCCTGAAAGAAAAATTGATTCTGTCCCAAAACAGACACGTATTCGTACCAAGGCCGACAGTCTCACCAGAATGATTGAAAGAAGAAAGCTCAAGCATAGCTCTATTGTTGAGAGGCACCTTAACGAACAAATTCAACCTGAAGAAATAGATATGCCTCAGGTTGCTCATATGGATCCCAAGAAGATAAACACTGATACATCATCGTATCTTGGTTTGTTCGATCAGTTGACATTAAAGGAAAAGGGGACAGTATTGGAAACTGCATTATCCTATTGTCGGTCTGCGAGGACATATATGGTCAGCTCTGAACAAACCATCGATGCGAAAATTAAAAGCCTTCGAAGGTTTGAAATCGAGTGGCAGAGGAAATTTACCATAGCCTTCGCCTGCCTGATTTTCCTGTTCATCGGCGCTCCTCTTGGTGCTATCATCCGTAAGGGGGGGCTTGGTTTCCCGTTAGTAATTTCTACCCTGTTTTTTATTTTTTATTACATAATCTCACTTTTGGGAGAAAAAATCGTCAGAGAAAGCATACTCCCCGATTACCAAGGTATGTGGATTGCTTCTTTTATATTCTTGTCAACAGGAGTGTTCCTTACCTATAAGGCAACAACCGATGCTGCAATGCTCAATTTTGATACCTATGCAGAAATCATCAGAAAATATCTGAAAATTAAAAGAACGAATATTCTCGATGATCTTAAGAAGGAGAAAAGAATCTCCCAGCCACACATTGTCAAGTACGATAACCTCATTGCCTCGCTCAGTTCTTTCCGGGAATCGATTGACGAGACTATCGATTATGTCAATACACGTCTTCGGTTCGAAGGTTATCTTGTATCTCTTTTAGGTTTAAGGGAAAGTAGTAATATCATACTCTTCGAAAGATTATACAAGAATATCATCTTTAGCATTACCGAATCGGAATTTGTTAAAGACAAATCGATTTATTTCAAACTGACAGAATTCCCAAGTTTCAGCTATAATAATTACTTCGATATCAACTGGCGTCTATATTTAAGATTGGTTTTATTGCTGATCCCGCCAATCACTCTTATTATTCTTGGACGTCACTATATCCAGCTTATCATGCTTAAATCGAAGCTCAAAAATATTGACCAGTTAACAGAAGACCTTATTTTACAACTTAAAAAAAATGAGGTTTTCAGTTAGTACCCTGCCGCATGAAAATTTTACAGATTTGCAATAAAGTTCCCTACCCTCCGCGTGATGGCGGGGCCATTGCTATGCTTAGTTTATCCAGATCGCTTGCAGCCGAAGGCCATGAGGTAGTTATCCTTGCTATGAATACTGAAAAACATCACTCCTCACCAGATCAGATACCCGCCGGGCTCACATCCCATATCAGGTTTCTCTATGTTAACACGGATACCCGGATTCGACTAGTACCTTTATTATTTAACCTGCTATTTTCAAATTTACCTTATAATGCAATAAGGTTTGATCTGCCTTTGTTCCGTGAACGCCTGATAGAAATACTGATAAATGAATCGTTCGATATTGTTCAGCTTGAAGGACTGTATCTCAAACCATACATGGAAGTGATCCGGCACTATCACCATGGTAAGATCGTATACAGGGCACATAATATAGAAAGCGATATCTGGCTGCATCTTGCCATACAAACAAAAAATCCGTTTAAACGCTTTTACTTCAATATTCTGGCACACCGAATCTATCGATACGAAAAAGATTTTATGAACCAGTACGATGTGCTGCTTCCCATCACTGATACAGATGCTAATACTTTCCGCGAGCTTGGAAATTCCAAACCTGCCGAGATCATTCCATCTGGTATTCCCGACGAGGATCTCAGAGAGGAAAGCACCGAGCCAGATCCATACAGCCTGTTCTATATCGGAGCACTCGATTGGATTCCAAACCAGGAAGGGCTCATATGGTTTATTGATAAAGTATGGCGTAACATAAAAAAGCAACAACCACGATTTACATTTCATGTAGCCGGAAGAAATGCTCCTGTATGGATCGAGGAAAAGTGCATAAATAATAACATTGTCTTTCATGGTGAAGTTACCGATTCACTCAGATTTATAGACGAACATGGTATCATGATCGTGCCCCTTTTTGCAGGAAGCGGCCTCAGAGTCAAAATCATCGAAGCCATGGCCCGCTCAAAAGTTATTATCACCACTACACTTGGTGCACATGGCATTAAGATCGAACATGGTAAACATGTTTTAATCTCGGACGAGGCAACAGAAATGAGTAATTTAATAATTCAGCTCCCGTCGAACCTCGAACTTATATATACCCTTAAGAAAAATTCTTATCTTTTCATTCGTGATCATTTTACTGACAGGAATATTGTAAAGAAGCTGCTGTCTGTTTACCAATTATAGTATATGGTTAAAATAATCTTCTGGATATTGATCGCCGTCGTACTCTACACCTACATTGGTTATGCATTATTGCTTCTGCTGTTGAATCTTATCAAGAAGCTGTTTATATGGAAGAAAAAGAGTTCACTCATACCTGATGAACTTCCGGAAGTAACTATGCTTATTGCGGCCTATAATGAGAAAAAGATCATTAACGCTAAAATGGAAAACACACTGAATATAGATTACCCCCGGCAAAAGCTTAAGATATTATGGATCACAGACGGATCGGACGATGGGTCGTCTGAATTGTTGAAGCAATATCCCGAAGCGATTGTCCTTCATGAGCAGGAGAGAAAAGGCAAAACAGCAGCACTGAACCGTGCTATGAAACATGTAGATACCCCCTTTGTTGTATTCAGCGATGCCAACACCATGCTCGATAAAAGTGCTGTTAAAAAGATGATAATGAGTTTTGATGATCCTGCTATTGGCTGTGTTGCAGGAGAAAAGCGGATTGCCAGTGAAAACTCTCTGACAGCCGCAGGTGTTGGAGAAGGAGCTTACTGGCAATATGAATCATGGATCAAACGGTTGGAATCAAAGCTATATTCTGCTCTCGCAGCAGCAGGAGAATTGTACGCTATCCGCACAGCTCTTTTCAGGGAAGCAGAACCTGATAGTATTATCGACGACTTTGTTATTTCCATGAAAATCGTCCTAGCTGGTTACCGGATACGCTATGTTCCGGAAGCATTTGCACTGGAATCACCTTCCATGAATATCCGCGAAGAACTTAAACGAAAAATCCGTATTGCCTCAGGCGGGATTCAAACCCTCGTGCGGTTTCCATCAATCATGAATATTTTCCGGAATGGTTTCCTTAGTATTGAATTTATCTCGCATAAGGTATTACGCTGGCTGGTCGTACCCTTTGCTATACCCTTAATTCTGATCCTGAACTTAATTATATGGCTTTCATATTCCGAACCTACTTTATTATATGCTTCCCTTCTGGTTCTCCAAATCATTATTTACCTGTTTGTCTTCATAGGTTTTCTGACAGAATCAAGGTCTTTGAGAGTAAGAATATTTTTTCTGCCTTATTATCTTATTATTATGAATTATGCTCAAATTGCAGGAATAGTCCGTTTTCTGCGAAAAAAGCACACGGTTGTCTGGGAAAAAGCCAGAAGAGCTGAATAACCAAAGATGATTTATTCCCATTTTGCGCAAATGCCTTTTATTTTTTGAGAGAATTTTCTCGACAAGTTATAATTTTACGTATTCTTACAGCTTTTAGATAAAACCTTGGCGCATGTCCGATAAAAGTGAAATATACAAGAATCTTAACACGATAGAAGAAGCGATCGAAGATATCCGCAATGGGAGGATTGTTATAGTTGTTGATGATGAAGACCGCGAGAATGAAGGCGATTTTATTTGTGCTGCCGAGTTGGTTACCCCAGAGATCATAAATTTTATGGCTACCTATGGACGGGGACTGATCTGCGTTCCTCTGCCTGAAGAACGCTGCGATGAACTCGAACTCGACCTTATGGTTTCAGTAAATACCTCGTTTCATTCAACCGCTTTTACCGTTTCTGTTGATTTGCTGGGACATGGTTGTACTACCGGTATTTCTGCCAGCGACAGGGCTAAAACTGTGAAAGCGCTTGTCGATCCGAAAACCCGGCCTGACGACCTGGGCCGCCCCGGGCATATCTTTCCGCTGAAAGCTAAATCGAAAGGTGTTATAAGGAGGGCCGGACATACCGAAGCCGCTGTCGACCTTGCCAGACTTGCCGGACTCAGACCCGGTGGCGTGCTTGTTGAAATAATGAATGAGGATGGCAGTATGGCCCGTTTGCCTGAGCTGATCAAAATTGCAAAAGCTCATCATTTAAAGATCATATCCATCGAGAACCTGATTGCCTATCAGCTTAAACGTGACAGCCTCATCATACGCGGCGAACGAGTTAAACTACCAACCGAGTTCGGCAATTTCGAACTCATCCCGTTTGTTCAAAAATCGAATGGACTTGAGCATGTCGCAATTCTTAAAGGCAAATGGACCAAAGACGAGCCTGTGCTTGTGAGAGTGCACTCATCCTGCGTTACCGGCGATATATTTCATTCCTACCGATGCGATTGCGGGCCACAGCTTCAGGAGGCTATGCGGCGTATCGAAGAGGAAGGCAAAGGGGTGATCGTCTATCTTAGCCAGGAAGGCCGTGGTATCGGACTATTTAATAAAATCAAAGCCTATAAACTTCAGGAGCAAGGAAGAGATACCGTTCAGGCGAACCTCGACCTTGGATTCGAAGGTGATGAGCGTGATTACGGAGTAGGGGCCAGCATATTGCATGAACTGGGACTTGGTAAAATACGATTGATGACTAATAATCCTGTAAAAAGAGCCGGACTGGAAGGATATGGTTTAGTTGTTGTTGAGAATCTACCGCTCGTAATTCCTCCGAATCAATTCAACGAATTTTATCTCGATACGAAACGAAAAAAAATGGGTCATATCTTCGAGGCTGTCCCTGAAGATAACAAAGAAGAAAAGAAATCTCCCGACAAATAATATTCATGCACAATGCCCGATAAGCTACGGATTATATTTATGGGTACTCCTGATTTTGCAGTAGAATCGTTAAGGGCATTGCATGACAGTAAACATACCATTGTTGGCATAATAACAGCTCCCGATAGGCCTGCCGGCAGGGGCAAAAGCATCGATTCTTCAGCCGTGAAGAAGTATGCAGAGCGGGCAGGAATAGGTCCGGTTCTCCAACCTGAAAGTCTTAAAGATCCCCGGTTCCTCGATCAACTTTCTTCTCTGAAAGCAGATTTACAGGTTGTTGTTGCGTTTCGTATGCTCCCGGAAATTGTCTGGGCCATGCCACCGAAAGGGACCGTCAACCTGCATGCATCGCTCCTGCCCGACTATAGAGGCGCAGCACCCATTAATTGGGCCATCATAAATGGTGAAAAAGAAACAGGCATTACCACATTCCTCATCGAGAAGGAAATTGATACCGGCCATATCCTGCTACAAGAGAAAGTTGCAATTACTCCCGAGATGGATGCCGGCGAATTGCATGATATACTCATGCTCAGAGGATCAGCATTACTTGTTAGAACTGTGGACGCAATTGCTGCAGGCAGCATCAGCCCTGTCCCTCAACAATCGGTTATGAACGGCCGGCCAGTTCATCAGGCACCTAAATTATTCAAGGATGACTGCAGGATCGACTGGAGTAAAAGTGCAATTCAGATACATAACTTTATCAGGGGGTTAAGCCCTTACCCGGCTGCATGGACTGAACTATCAGACAATGAAAGGATTATTTCAATTAAGATCTATAAATCGCATATCGAATCAATACAGCATGATCATCCCAACGGAACAATCGTTTCTGACTTTAAGAACTCTCTTAAAATTGCTGTTCACGATGGGTATGTTGTTGTCGATAGCCTTCAGCAAGCCGGCAAAAAACGTATGGAGACAAATGAATTTCTCAGGGGATTTCAGAACCTGAAAAGTTACCGGTTAAAAGTTTAATCCAAACCCAATTATTTTATTCGAATAGTTGATGAGATGATGAGTTGAGTTATGATAGCCATCGGTTGCTTGCTTTTAGCAGTTGGCAGTTGGCCTGATGAATTCCTCTATTAAACTTTTAAAATATCTATGCTCCTGTGGTTCACTTATAAAATCAACAGAAAAATGAGTAAAGTACTTTGCGAAACTCGGCGTAATAATCATAACGCATAGGTATCCGATGTAGTCCAATGTAACGTGAAGAACCAACCAAACATAAAAACATATAATCGTATAAACAATAATCTTTCTACGTGGCTAAAGCCAACTATGTGCACATTGACTTTCACGCTGATGAACGGAGAAAAGGACAGGTGAATTTCTCAGGAGGTTGGAATCGATGCGAAATTTCCGGTTAATCATCCAGATCGTAATCGATCCTGAATTCTTCTGTCTTATGTTCATCCTCGATATTGATCTTTGGTTTCGACAGTAGTATGCCAACTCCTTTGACCTTACCCCTTAGTAATATCTGCTGGCCTGCCTTTAACGGAGTATTCAAGGTTAAATTATTACGCAGCGCCAGTTTTTCAGCTTTTACCGCATACATTTGTGAAATGCTGTGAAGAGTTTCCCCTTCCTTTACCGTATGTACTTTTTTGTTTATATCAGCTTTGTTTCGCTTTGGTTGAATGTACACAACATCTCCTTCCGCAAAGATTGTTTTTTCGGGTAATTCATTGTACTTGGGCAACAACCATTGGAAATAATCGAGTTCTTCACTTAGCGAAACAAAGCTGTCTCCTTCACGGGCAATAATATATTTCACACGGTTGTTATAGCTGATCTTTCGTCCTCCGGCATATTCGGTCGATTCAAAGGCAGGCTTCCCCTTTGTTTTCCCGCCAAGACGAGCAATTACCTCATAATCGTATTTATAGAGTTCATTCTCCTCGACGATCCGTATCAACGCTTCAGCATATGCCGGATTTGTTGCATAGCCAGCCTTCTTCAGCCCCTTAGCCCAACCTTTATAATCATCCTTCTCCAATGTAAAAAGTTCAGCATAACGACTTCGCCCTGTTAAGAAGTCGGAATGATCCTTAAATGATTCTTCTACAGATTTATATTTCCGGAAACATTCTCCTTTCTCATCGTCATCGTGATAGATCGTCTTTCCCTTCCAACCATCGTGACACTTGATCCCAAAATGGTTGTTTGCCTTACGTGCCAAACGCCCGTTGCCATCGCCTGATTCCAATAATCCCTGCGCCAGGGTAATACTTGCAGGAATGCCTGTTCGTTCCATCTCCTGCATAGCCAGGTCTTTATAAATTTCAATATATTCCGACCTCGTAATTTTTCTTCCTTCCTGAGCGAATGAAGCAAGGGAAATGAAGATTGAAAAAAAACAAAAAAGTCTCCTCATAAAATCCTTTCAATAAATGGAATTTAGGTTTGGGTATGCCGTCGCCAAAGTAGCTCTGGCACGTCGACGACAAGGCCCAAAACCCTTTAACGAATTTACCCTGTGCCAAAGGCATAAAGTATTTGATCCCGATTAGCTCCGCTATCGGGGTCATTTCATGTTATTCATGAAAATTGAGTCTTATTAACAAAAATATAACGGATCAATTCCTCATATCGGATAAAATGAGTTGACTTTTCAACAGAAAATATCAAAATAAGAGATGTATCTTGTGTCATGTCAATACTTAACAGTATTATGAAAGATCTTATGCATCATACACATTCCTACTGTCCACCTTTCAATGTTGTTAAGTCAAGTCCGAAATCATGAAAATAATTAATAAAATATAATATGGCCTTCAATTTCCAATAACCAACTCTCAATAATCAATTTTCTTCAATGATACTTTAATACTAGATATTGGATATTCGATATTGGATATTCAATTTTTAAAAATGAATGTTATATTTTAAAAGATAATATCTTTTATTGCTCTAACTTAATCGCATCGGTACCCCTCTAAAGAAGGGGATTCCAGGGAGTGGGTGATAATATATTATAAATAAACTAACATTTTAGGCTTGACTCAACACTAGTAAAACTTGACTGAACCTCCTTCCACAGCATATTTTGCAGCACCCAGCAATTTAATTATTTCACTGCCCGCGAGTATTGCCGGCCCATATCCATGGGCAGCCAGTGCACTTTGCGGTCGGAAATAGTAAAATGCAGGGTCGAATCCCATTCCCGTTCCAACGCAAGTTCCTTCAACCTGCCCCTGCTCGTTTATGCGAGTGGTCAGAGCATTCCATCCTAACAATGCAATCGCACCGTATGATTTTACATCAATGTATCCCCTGTTTATTGCATGGGCTATGCAATACGTATAAATGGCAGTTGCCGATGTTTCGAGGTACGAATCGTTACGATCGATGAGTTGATGCCAGAATCCGCTACCCGACTGGTATGCCGCCAATCCTTTAATATGGTTTTGAAGTATCCTGATCACCCTATCCCTGTCCTTGTAGTCTGCAGGCAAGACATCCAACAATTCTGTCATAGCGAGCAACGCCCAACCGTTGGCGCGTGCCCAGCAGAATTCGGGGTGAGTTTCCATTTCCTCTGCCCATCCGTGCATATAAAGACCTTTCTCCGGAATGAACATACGACCGGTAAACTGAATGATCTGCCTGACAGCATCGTCATAATAGCGGCTATCGCCGGTAAGTTTTCCCATCTGGGCCAGGGCAGGAACACTCATATACAGATCGTCGAGCCAAAGTGTGTGCGGATGTGGCCCTCTTCGGGCAAAAGTCCCGTCGTTCAGCCGGAATTCATCATTACTGATGAAGTCTATATAATTCTCGATCATCGGTCGCAACTCAGTGCAAATTCCAGCGCGTGTTGCTTTAATCATAGCAGCACACATCGAGCCGGCGTCGTCGAGCGAGCGAGGATGCATCACCGATTCTATCGGAGATCTTACTCCCGGATAGTCTTTTTCAATAAGCCTGTATTTTCTTTCGATAGAAGAAATATAATTCAGCCTTTCCTTCACATATACTATATACATTGTATCGCCTGTCGTTTCAGCCGCCGATAACATGGCTCCGTATGTAACTCCCCATTCGTAACTGATTATGGGAAAATCGCCTCTTTTAAGCACGGCATTGGAATCGGGCCTGGAAAAATCTGTTATCTCAGCCCCAGTTTCGCTATCCACAATTGCCATATACGTGGTCGACGAAAGGTAGATTCTTATTCTTTCCAATATTAGCTTGATGTCATCAATACTGGGAATTCCATAAGGAGACACATAAGCCGGAGGCAATTCGTGAAGCATAACAGCAGGTTGATTCCTTTTACCGCTATTTTCGAATGAAGGATTTGAGCATGATATTAAAAGGCATACGAAAGTTATTGCGGTAAGAATCATTACGGATGCAGCAAAAAGCGGTCGACGGGTTGGTTTCATACTGTATAATTTAGGTTCTGAATGTTAACATAACGAAGTTGAGAAATTATTCGTTAAAAACGAACCGGAATTTACAGACCAATTCGTTTAGAAGTATTTTTGTTTAGATGTATGGTCGTCCTAAATCCTCAACCTCATTAAAACCTTTAACTATGGTTGGGGTGATTTATGCGTTCAGTTGAAACCTGTAATGATTTTCGAGACTCCTTTTCAACCAGAACACTAATGTGCATAAAAAAAAGAAGCAGAATTGTCTATATCATAGAAACCTCAGCGTTTTTGCGGTTTTTACTCATGTTTTTTTTACCGCCGAGGTTCTTATTTTACTATAATCCGGTTTAACTGTTGAGTTTCGAAGAGAAATATTTCCACAAGGGATCATCGGCAGGAGGAGCTGCAACGATATCTACCTGTTTTTTCGTAACGGGATGAATAAAGCTAACTTTCCTTGCATGAAGCGAAATACCTCCGTCGGGATTGGAACGGGGAAAACCATATTTCAGATCTCCTTTAATCGGTGAACCAATATGCGCAAGCTGCGAGCGAATCTGGTGATGCCGACCCGTCATAAGCTCAATCTCTAACAAATGATAGTGATCGGCACTGGCTATTAACCTATATTTTAGCTCTGCTTTCTTCGAATTTTTAACTTCCTTTTCATAGCAGTATGACTTATTCTGCTGTTCGTTTTTTACCATATAGTGAACCAGATGATCCTCATTCTTTTCAGGCTTATTTTTTATTATAGCCCAGTAGGATTTATATATTTCCCCTACCCTGAACATATCATTCATCCTTGCCAGGGCTTTACTGGTACGTGCAAACAGCACAACACCGCTCACCGGCCGGTCGATGCGATGAGTTACTCCGAGGTAAACATTGCCCGGCTTTTTATATTTCTCTTTTATATAGGACCTGATCTTGTCATCGAGGGCCATATCGCCGGTACTATCCTTCTGTACCAGGTCGTGGTTTGTTTTATTAACGGCAATCAGGTGATTATCCTCATAAAGAATATCAAGGGAAGGGGACATGAATAGTAAAGGCTTATTATAAAATTACTACTTCCTTGTGTTAGTATTGCTCGTTCTTATTCGGAAAATCCGCTTTTTTAACATCATCGATATAATTTGCAACAGCATGATGGATCTCCTTATCGAGGTTATGGTACCGGCGCAAAAACCGCGGTGAAAATTCCTGGGTAATACCAAGCATGTCGTGCAATACCAATACCTGCCCGTCGACATCTCCACCAGCGCCAATGCCAATGATCGGAATGCGTAACGAAGACGCAACTTCCCCGGCCAGTTTAGCAGGTATCTTTTCTAAGACAATACCGAAAACTCCGGTTTTTTCCAACAGGTGGGCATCTTCCACCAGCTTGCGCGCTTCATCTTCCTGCTGAGCTCTCACAACATAGGTTCCGAACTTATGGATCGACTGGGGAGTAAGCCCAAGGTGGCCCATTACAGGAATTCCAGCAGAAAGGATCCTGGTAATCGATTCCTGAATTTCCCTCCCTCCTTCCAGCTTCACTGCTGCAGCACCGGTTTCTTTCATGATACGGATAGCAGAATTTAACGCCTCCTTCGAATTGCCCTGGTAGGTTCCAAATGGCAGGTCTACAATTACCAGTGCACGCTTCACGCCGCGCACTACACTACTTGCGTGATAGATCATCTCATTGAGGGTTATGGGAACCGTTGTTTCGTAGCCGGCCATAACATTCGAAGCAGAATCACCAACAAGGATCACATCTATTCCGGCATTGTCCAGTATCCTCGCCATTGAATAATCATATGCTGTAAGCATGGCTATTTTCTCACCTTGCTGTTTCATTTCACCCAGCACATGTGTTGTAACCCGTTTCGCTTTTACCTGTTTCGTCATGAGACTCTTTTTATGATTGAGGTACAAAGTTTAAAAATTATACCCATATAATACAACACCAATCCCATTATTACAGTACCAGGCAATAAATGCCAGATACTGTATAAAATTAAACCACTATGGATTGGAAATCCATAGATTTAAACCAAGGTAAAAAATGA
>CAZWIU010000087.1:0-16821 GCA_964634105.1 uncultured Bacteroidales bacterium
AATTGTAATACAAACATTTATCTACTTTGAAATAAAAAATCAGCAAACCCTAAGTTAGAGAAGGAGCTTGATCCCCTGATCTTTTACAGGGTAAACAGGGCATTCATAGTATCAGCCAGTTCGATAAAAAAGGCCCACAATTACTATAATTATAAGATCATGTTAGACCTTGAGCCTAAACCAGAAAAAGATGTTATAATCAGCAGACAAAAGGTAAGCGAATTTAAAACCTGGTTTAACTTGTAAAAGAACTTTTTAAAAATAACTCGATCCGTCCCAGCAGTGAGTACATAATTTTTCCTTCGGTAAACCTATAGCATCGACCAGGTCATTGAGCTTTTGATATTTAAGGGTTGTAAGATTCAGGTTTTTTCTTATCTGATCGACCATCGCAGCATATTTGCCGTTGCAGGTATCGGAATATTCGCTCATATCGACATTTTCACGACCTTCTAACTGTTTCACTGCTTTGTGGGTAGCCAGGTCAAGATTCGATTTTGAACGGCTGAAATTAAGAAACTGGCAGGAATAGGTTAACGGAGGACAGGCAATACGCATGTGTACTTCCTTTATTCCCGCTGCGTGCAGATGCCGGACATTATCTTTAAGTTGTGTACCCCTGACAATTGAATCATCCAGGAATACTCCTCTTTTCCCCTTAATAACCGCCTGATTCGGTATTAGTTTCATCCGTGCAACGAGATCGCGCGTCTCCTGGTTCTGGGGCATAAAACTTCTTGGCCAGGTTGGAGTGTATTTTGAATACGGACGTTTAAGAGGAATAATCCGTTCGTTACTATATCCCATAGCATGCCCTACTCCTGAGTCAGGAATACCAGCAACAAAGTCTGCAGTAACCGTATCGTTCTTTGCAAGTAATGAACCGCAACGATACCGGACATCATCGACATTGATTTCTTCATAGAATGAGGGAGGATAACCATAGTACACCCAAAGAAACGAGCATATCTGCATTTTGTCGTTTGGCTTGCGCAATTGCTCAAAACTATCGGCGGTAATAAGAACAATTTCGCCAGGACCCAGATAGTATTCGGTATTATAATCAAGGTTGGGAAAAGCACTAGTTTCGAAGGAAACAGCGTAAGCGTTTTTCTTTTTTCCAATGATTATCGGAGTCCGACCCAGTTTATCACGCGCTGCAATAATTCCTTTTTCTGTTAGCACGAGCATAGAGCAGGAGCCTTTAACCTGTTCGAATACATTATTAATGCCCGAAACGAAATCTTCTTCTTCAGCAATTAACATGGCAACTAATTCAGTCGGATTGACAGATCCCTGGCTGGTTTCTGAAAAAGTGCGGTGAAGAAGCATATACCTCTCTTCCAACTCGTCAATATTCGTTATCTTACTCACCGTAGCCACTGCGAAACGTCCCAAATGCGAAGTGACCTGGATCGGCTGGGCTTCGTTATCACTAATAACTCCGATACCCAAATTGCCTTCAAATCCCTTAACATCATTGTCAAATTTGTTTCGGAAATATCCATCTTCAAGGCTATGAATAGCACGTTGGAATCCTTTTTTTTCTGAATAAAATGCGAGACCAGCTCTTTTTGTTCCAAGATGTGAATGATAATCGGTACCATAGAATACATCCAGAACACTATCCTCTTTAGCAACACAACCAAAAAAACCGCTCATACACTTTCTTTAATTTAGATAAGGTGCGATAAATTTAAATGAAATATTGCACCAACACTCATCCGGTTGAAAAATGAGTATCGATTGTTAATATGTCGTATAAGCCTGGTTGAATGTAGCGTATAGTATATTCCCTATTTCCTGATATCTTTCCAGTTCCACCATTTTAATTTTTCTGGGTCCTGTTTCCTTTTATCTGTGTTTGCATAGTATACAGCACAACGGAAAACATATAAAAGGCAACGATCCTGGGTCAGACCGGAAAATTTATTGGATAATTCATAAAGAACCTGTGGATCTTCACCTTTAAGATCAGACACAGAATGGATACCAATATTCCACAGATCGTTCGCTATGGATTTGCCGATCCCGGGTATTTGCATCAGTTCTTTTACAGATCTGTCTTTTGAAGATTCCATATTGTCCGTATCATTTCGTTCTGGTAGTCTTATAAATAGCTCCTGTAATATACGGCACAATAATTACAATCAGGTTAATCAGCACTGTTTTCAAGGAGAAATCGTGTTTTATGATGATGTGCATAATAAAACTTACGATAAATACAAACGCAAAAGATATCAGCGCTATAGTGTTTGCATAATACCAAACTTTAGATGGTTTATTTATCGCAAACTGCAGAAAAAATAAAATTAGGGTTAGTATGACGAAAACAATAAAGCGTTGCCCCGATTCCGGAAGAAAATTCTGATCGATCCTTATCCATAGAAAACCTGATGCAATTAATACTATTAAGGTAAGTAGATCTCTTAATTTTAAGGGTGCAAAATATTTCATTATAACAAGAATTATAGAAAGTTTACTGCTGTTTTATTCTTCAAATATACGAATCTATTTCATGTCCTTAGATTTTTTTTACCCGCATAACAGATACTCTTTATCTAATAATTTGAGTGAACTTACGAATTAAGAACCTTTTGATTCATCAGTGTAATATAATCATACTAACGTAGAAGTTAAGTAATGATTGATAAATCATAAATGTTCCAAAATAGTTAAATCGTAATCGAATGATTTGTATAAAAAATAATAAAAACTTGACCTGAGATTTATTTTTTCGTAACTTTATTAATTCTTAAATAAGAATTATTATTATTTAATAATAAATTCAATGAATACAATTTTCCGGGATATTCTTCTGACTTCAGGTATGAAAATTACTCCCCAGCGTATAGCCATGCTGGAAGCTATTAATAAATTACACGATCATCCAAAGGCAGAAGAGATTATTGAATACGTTAAAAAAAACTATCCGAACGTTGCTATCGGAACTGTATATAAAACACTTGAAACCTTTGTTCAGAAAGGAATAATAAGAAAAGTCAAAACCGAAAGCGATGTGATGCGATATGATTCAGTCCTTGAGAAGCATCATCATTTATACAGCACCGATTCTGAGCGCATTGAAGACTACTATGATGATGAACTCGATAAAATGATCGATAATCACTTTAAATTAAAAAAGATTCCTGGATTCAATATTGAAGATATAAGACTGCAAATCATTGGAAAATTCTCAAAGAAATAAGACAGAAAGATCGATTCATGGTTAACGCTATTTATATATTCATTGGTACTCTTTCACTAGGCCTTGGAATTATTGGGATTTTCACTCCGGGTATTCCGACAACCCCGTTTATTTTACTTACTGCAGCTCTCTATGTTAAGAGTTCCCCTACCCTTTATAACAAATTAATAACGCACCGGATAACAGGAGGCTATTTAAATGAATTCAGGAATGGGTTCAGTCTGCGGTTAAAAATAGTATCCATCAGTATCATGTGGTTAATGATACTGACTACGGTGATATGGGTAATTACTGACTGGAAATGGAAATTGGTTTTGATCATTATTGGTATCATCGGAACTCTACTCAAACTCCGCTTACCAGGTAAAAAATAGATTATTAAACAACAATTATACTATGAAAAAAAAACTGACAACAGCATCCGCAAGACCATACTTCGAAAATGAAGACAATCTGACCGCTGGCCCAAGAGACCCTATCTTGCTCCAGGATTATTATCTGCATGAAAAACTGGCACATTTTAACCGGAAATGTTTACCCGAAAGGGTTTTCACGCTAATGGCATGAGAGCGGTGTGGATTTCAATTCTAATTTAATACAATAAGATACTAAAAGGAATTGCGATAATTACATATATTAATCTTTAAACAACATTATTATGGGAAAAGAAGCAATAAAAGTAGCGTCATCCGTAGACGTTAAAAAACTAATAAAAATGTTAAATGCCGCGCTTTCGGAAGAATGGTTAGCATACTATCAGTATTGGATCGGTGCCAGGTTAATGGAAGGCCCTATGAGAAGTGAAGTGGAACCCGAACTTCTGGTGCATGCTGATGAAGAATTAGGCCATGCAGTTTTGGTTGTTGACAGGATCATCCAGTTGGGTGGTACTCCTGTAATTAATCCGGTTGATTGGACCAAGCTGGCACGCTGCCAATATGATGAACCGTCGGATCCGTATATCGAAGTTATCCTCGACCAGAATCTGAAAGGTGAACGATGTGCAATTAAGCGTTACCAGGAAATTGCAGATTTCTGTGCTGGTAAAGACCATGCAACTCATCAGATAGCTGTCCAGATCCTGAATGATGAGCTTGAACATGAGAATGATATTGAAGCATGGATCGCTGACATAAAGCGTATGAAAGATGAATTTAGAAAATTACGTCTATAATTTAAACTCAGAAATATGGAAGAAAATCAAGTAGTATCAATGCCGCGAATTGGCGAAAATGCGCCTGAATTCAAAGCAGTAACAACGCAGGGACCTATAAATTTTCCTGCTGATTATAAAGGAAGTTGGGTAATCCTATTTAGCCATCCTGCTGATTTTACGCCTGTTTGTACCTCGGAGTTCATGACTTTTGCTTCGATGGAAGACAAATTTGAAAAGGCGAACTGCAAATTAGTAGGTCTTTCTGTTGATGGTTTGTATAGCCATATAGCATGGCTTCGCACAATCAAAGAAAAGATCGAATACAAGGGAATGAAGAATGTAGAAGTGAAATTCCCGCTCATAGAAGATATCACGATGGAAGTAGCCAAAAAGTATGGGATGATACAACCCGGCGAAAGCAACACAAAAGCAGTCAGGGCTGTATTCGTTATCGACCCGAAAGGCATTATACGGACTATTATCTACTATCCGTTGAGTCTCGGTCGAAACTTTGAGGAACTTTACCGTGTAGTGATTGCACTCCAGACTGCAGACGCATTCAGCGTAGCAACCCCTGCCGATTGGCAACCCGGTGACGATGTTATCGTTCCTACTGCAGGATCCTGCGGAGTTGCTAAGGAGAGGATGGAAAGCAAAGGAGAGATGCATTGCTATGACTGGTTCTTCTGCACTAAAAAACTGGCAAAAGAAAAAGTTCTTGATACAGTTCTCAAGAAATAATTTTTCTTCTTATTTATGCCTGCTTATAAGAGGTTGTCATAAAATGGTCTGCTTGCGTCATTGCGAAGGAGCCTGCCTGCCGGCTCACAGGTAATCTATTGATTATTTATGAAAATTAGAGTACCGCCCTGCCTGCCGAAACAGCAGTACAGGCAGGGCTTCGCTCGTATGACGTTTGAGGTATCTTTTGAGACAGCCCTTTTATTATTTTACTCCAGAAAGAGCATAGGTCAATATTTAATTGAATAAGTCCATTTTTTTCCGCAAAAAGAAAGGCTATTTTTCAGGTAAAACTGAATAAAGAAGATGATCAGTCACATCGAACCCGGCATGGAATAAAAATCACCCGTGAATAAATGCAATTAGAAACTCTCAATAAGATTGTAACATGAAAACGTTATTTCTAATCATTACAATCGTCTTTTTATCATTCACATGCTCAGCCCAGGACAGGATTATCCATAATAACGGATATTGATTCGACTTTAAAATACCGAAAGAAGACAGTGTCAATGTTCCTTTAATCATTTCTGAGAATGATAAAATCCTGACGACTTTTCCTAGAAAAGACCAAAATAAAGAGATTATTATACAAAATAAGCATTGCTAAAACATACTCCTCCCCTATTCATTAAAAATGAAGAAAGCGGATTCATTTACTACCAGAACGGAGAAAAACTAACTCTTCGGGATCTATCAAAAGTTCTTGCCTTTAATAATATGGCCTATAATGAATTTTACAATTCAATAGAAATGAGGTATTCAGCAATAATATTTGGGTTTGCGGGAGCATTTCTTGTTGTATATCCGATAGGTGAATTCACCGCAAAAAATTAACCCCACTGGTATCTTGCGGGAGTTGGCGAAGGTTTGATTATTATCTCTATTCCTTTTGCCCTAAGTGCTTAATAAATTATTGAATGCTGTGAATACAATCAGGGTATGAAAAAGGAGAGCACGGCTAAACCGCAGATGCAATTCGGCTCTAAGGGAAATGGTGTCGGTATTCAATTTCCGTTTTGAGTGGTTCAGTTGAAATTATGATATCCAAAACCATTTAATTATATACTGGCTATTCTTATCAGCATCTCCATAGTGAGATAGGCATATAACCAATCACTTTGGCAAAACAACCTTCGCCAATACAAGGGGTATCTGCAACAGATCATAATCATCGTCATAAATTAGGTAACGACTCTTCCATATAGGATTAAATTTCTGAAAAAACTCTCTGTCTGCAGTATACCGGATGAATGATCGTAATTTCTCACGAGTAAAATGAATTGGCAAATTACTGACTGATTCAGATGATATATCAGTCGGGGGAAGCGCTATACCCAATCTGAAAGACCTATATTCTTCGGGTTGTAATAATTGAACAAGTTCACTGATTATAAACTCAGTCAAACCCTCAGGCGCCTGGCCAGTTCTTCTGTATAGGTCGTAGGCTATCTCGCCTGGCACAAAGTCTGGAATAAGATTCATGAAAGCAATAATATCGCCTTTTGCATTCTCAACAGTTACAATTCTATGTTGTTCAAGTTCAGTGGTGATAAACATACCATTTATAAAAACTGATTCATCCTGCTTTGTTAATTCAAGCCATTCATTCGAGACAGCCTTTATCTTCTTCAGCAGATCCTTTGTTATGGGAGGTTTGTTCAATGTCAAATGATAACCCTCTTTATGCATATACTCTGTATGCTGAGTCAATAATGATACTCCGGATAAAGCGAGTTCAGCTTCTTGTCCTATAAGAATACACTTTTTACCTAATTTTTCAAACATTGGATAACTCGCCTCTCCGACTCCAAAGTAGATACTTCTCAGACCATTTTCATTGCAATATTCTTCAAAAGCAACAATACATTGCATGGACGTTTCCTCATTCTTAGCAACAGGATTTTCGAGAGCAACTGCATAATTACCAGAGATCCTGTAAGCAATGAATGCACTTTTCTGCTGATTAAAGAAGAAAAGCTTATCAGGATATGTTTTATAATAATCAAATGATGAAGCCCCATATTGAAAAACCAATTCTTTGGCATCGGCCAGCTCTTCTTTCGACTCATCGCGTTTCAATGTATAAGGTCTGAATAGTACAAATAAAAAGATCAGTAAAGTAAATGCTCCGCTAATGTTTATTGAAAGGAGGAAATGGCGCGCAAAGTTATCAGCAGGGACCAGATCAGGACTGCCTATCAGAAAAATATTTAACAGTGTATACTTAATGGTCTCATACCAATGAAAATTCATGTTAAAATGAACGTTATCCAGAAAGTAAAAACCGAGCGTACCATAGACTATAACAGACGCTACTGCCATGAGAGCTGTCTGTATTCCTAAAATTCTGACTTTCCAGTTATGCCTGATGGTAAATTCTTTTCGTGTTATAATTAGAACAATAAGTATAGCTAACGCGATAATAGTCTCTGTATATTGAAAGCCTTTTACAAGATGGCAAAAAAAGGAAAGGAATGTAAGAGTAACGGCCGACCACCATGCAGTTCGCAAACCTTTTAATAAAAAAGCAGAGGTTACGAATAAAAACATACCCAGAATAAGGACAGCATAATTTGATGCATTTACCAGGTCAAACCGCAATATGTCTTCCAGTTTTTCAACTCGTTGACTTGTTGATGGGGTTAATACTGAAACGATATTTACAGCAGCCAGAATAAACACAAGAATTGAGGGTAAGACCCTCACCATAATCCGGTTTAACTTATACATGAAACTAAAAATTCCGCATAACATTGGAATCCAGAACTCGAAAAATCGGAAGAGCAATGTAATGGATATTGCCTGAACCTCATTATATCCGAACCGGGTTAATAAAAATGCTGTTGAGACTTCTATGGCTCCAAGTCCACGCAGAAAAGGAGAAACAATAAGGAAAATAACAGCTACCAGATAGGCCATGACTGCGGCCAGAAATGAAGGATCCAATCCCAGCGCCAGAATGGAAATATAAATGTGAGCAATACCAACAACCTCAACAAAAACGGAAAACAAGACAGTAAGCAAAAAGTATTTTCTGTTGACTTTATGAAGTTGCAAATCTTCAATCAGAATTTCAATTGATGGGTAAGCTTTCGATAACCAACGATATATAATTCCCTTTCCGACTATAGAACGATATACATAGTAAAAGCTTAAAAATATTAGAACAAGTGCAATAAGTCCAAGCCAGTCGGCCTTTCCTACAGTGCCCCCGTGAAGTGCATAGAGAAATGCCGGAATCGATACCAAAATTACTGAAAGTATACTGATAAAACCATAGATCGACGAGGCAAAGTGTACCTGTGATTTTGGTATTCCTTTTTTTTCAAGATCAGAAGTAAAGAAAGCGAGTGAAGAAATCCCCCCGGCAGGCAAAAAAATACTAATAAAATTCCTCTTCAGGTAAAGAATGGTGGCCTCGAAGAGGTTGATCGAATGTCCAAGCGAAGCAAATGAAGCAAGATACATCAATCCCTGAAGTGCAACGAAGACAATAGTTACTAACAATCCGATAAAAATCCATACTTTCCTTGCAGAAGCCAGTGTATCACGTACATCAATAAGTTCGGCCTTCTGGTGGCGAATGAACCAAATCCCCAACCCCAGAAATAATACAGTCAGGATAAACTGAATTATGATTTTTTTATTCTCCTGTAGAAAAGGTATCTTCTGAATTTGAGGTGATGTGCGCTCAAACTCCAAATTGGGATTGATCTTCATGTTTTAGTGTCGCCGTATAATAGCAATCTAAAATTAAAGTTATTCATGAGGCAATATATTAACTTATTGTTAAAAATGCATAATAATGATCAGCAAGTAAACAACAATATTGAATTACTTTTGCTCCGAAAAAAACCTAAATGGTTTCTGATTTAATGTATTTAAACGGTATATCCGGACTTCTATCAGAATATATTGTTTCTATAGAGCATACAGGAACCCTTTTTGACAAACAGAAAAGTTTAACCTACATCTGAGTATTCCGGAAATACATAGACAGTATGATTATGAGAATCTCTTAAGGCGGAATGGTATGTATTTCCTCATAGAGTATTATTATTAAATAATTGAATTAATGTCTTTTATACAGGATCATCTTGGTGAAATATTTGCTCTGTTAACAGCAGTTTTCTGGACTATTACAGCACTGGCATTTGAATCAGCAAGCCTGAAAGTCGGTTCAATTTCGGTGAATATAATAAGGCTGTTATTGGGACTAATCTTTTTAAGCATCTTTAGCGTTTTTGCTCGGGGTAAGTTGTTGCCTTTAGATGCTTCCATCCTGAATTGGTGTTGGCTGGGACTATCTGGACTAATTGGATTTGTATTTGGTGATTTACTGTTACTGAAATCATTCACTATTATCGGCTCACGATATGCTATGCTTATTATTGCAATGGCTCCACCTCTCGCCGCAATTTTCGGGCGGATAATTCTGTCAGAGCAGATCGGGCTTTGGGGAATCGCCGGAATGGGGTTAACTATTGGAGGGATATCTCTCGCTATCATGGGCAGGGAAGAAAAAAATTCTAAAATCAGACTTAAACTCTCACCCAGAGGAGTTTTATTTGCTTTTGGTGGAGCCTTAGGTCAAGGACTTGGACTAGTCCTGAGTAAACTCGGCATGCAGGATTATAATCCATTTGGAGCCACTCAGATACGAGTAATTTCAGGCTTAACCGGATTTGTTATTATCGTTACTATTTTTGGAAGATGGGCAGGTGTTATCGATGCAGTTAAAAATATTAAGGCAATGAGGGGGATTGTTATAGGTTCTTTTTTTGGCCCTTTTTTAGGAGTGAGCTTTTCTCTGCTATCACTAATTTATACCGAGGCAGGAATAGCATCAACCATCATGTCGATTGTGCCGGTTTTAATTATCCCTCCGGCCATTTTTTATATGAAAGAAAAAGTAACAGCAGTCGAAATAGCAGGTGCTATAATAAGTGTGATCGGAGTTAGCTTATTTTTTATCAAATAGACAAATAGTATGCATAAAAACATATATGTATCACTTAAACGAAATCATATACACTATAACCATCTTTCAGGCTAATACTTAAAACCACATGCAGGGAAACAATAACAACGATCTGAAAAAGAAAAACCTTATCAGTGAGGCGGTCTTCTCAGCTTCCCGAAGTAGTGGGCCCGGAGGACAGAACGTTAATAAAGTAAATACAAAAATCGAATTACGTTTCAATATACATAATTCTATACTTCTTAACGACAGAGAAAAAGCAATATTGAAGACTGTTTTAAAAAACCATCTTACAGCTAATGGTGAATTGATTGTGGTTTCCCAGGTAGGTCGAAGCCAGTTACAAAATAAAGAGAAAGCAATTGAAAAGTTTTACCTGATCATTGCAAAAGCGCTGTCACCAAGGAAAAGAAGAATTACTACAAAACCTACAACAGGATCGGTAATGAAAAGACTTGAAAAGAAACGTATTCATGCTGCCAAGAAATATCTTCGGAATAAAAACTTTGACCAATAGTATTGTTTGTATTCTCCCCGATTGATAATTCTTAAGGCTTAAAACAGGAAAGCTTAAAACTTCCTAGACAATCTCGATTGAGTAACCTTCTTCTGTAAGATTTTCAGCTACCTTTTCAGCATACGTTTTGTCGAAATATACTTTGGGTTTATGTTTGGCAAATACAGGATATCGGCCAACTGAATCTTCAGAATTAAGGTAATTATATCCAACCAGATATAGCTCAGTGCCCTTCAGCAAAATGCGGAAAACAGGACGATGCTTACATTGCTCAATAACCTCCTGAAGTTCAAGCCTCGTAATATCGGGCTCGTGCTTCAGCTTAACCGTTTTTACAATATCATCGCTGAAAGGTTCTTTTGTAAAATGTAAATCAAAATTCTTTACATAACATGATAGTACAACAGATTCGTCCATAATTACGGCTGGTTTTTGCTCATCACCGACAAGCCGGACATTTAGTCCATTTCTTGAGAAAAGACTTTTTAGTCTTTTATTGCGCCGTGCAACCATTTCCTCCAAGGATTCATTCTTTCTCATCGTGTACAATGTAATCTTGAAAAAATTTAAGAAAATAAATAACTAATTGTTCATGGTTAGTTATCAAGGTTTCGCGACAAATATAAGTAAAAAAATTACATAGAATGAAACACATGATAAATGTTAGTATTCAAAAAGCAATTCATACAATTAACAACAATAATAATTAGATTTTAGTTTCATTGTTTTCCATTGTATTCATCTTCAATTTTCATAAATAAAGCGATTTATTTCATATTCTATTTGCTTTTTCAGGAATAATGTTTACTTTTACAGTTCCTACCTTATATCAGTCACACGCGCTAACGGTCTCTGGCTCTGCATGAAAATGCAGAGCTTTTTTTTGCAGTTAAGTGTCCTGTTAGTTTTAACCAGGTTAGTAAATAGCCAAATTTCGTGCTGGTATTTATAATCAATCCCTGTACTTTTGCATCCGATGTATGCTATTGTTGACATAGAAACAACCGGCGGTAGTCCTGTAAGTGAAAGAATAACTGAGATAGCAATTATTATTCACGATGGAGTAAAGATCATAGATGAATTTGTAACCCTTATTAATCCGGAAAAAAAGATACCATATTTTATTTCAACATTGACTGGTATAACAAATGCAATGGTTGCCGAATCACCTAAATTTTATGAGGTGGCCAGAAAAATAGTGGAAATAACTGACAATTGCATTTTTGTTGCACACAACGTTTCTTTCGACTACCAGTTCATACGTTTCGAATTCAAACGCCTCGGATATGATTATTCACGTCAGAAACTATGCACAGTGCAGCTAAGCCGGCGACTTATCCCAGGTTTGGCCTCCTATAGTCTCGGCAAATTGTGCGATCATCTGAATATAAGTATCACGAACAGGCACAGGGCAAGGGGTGATGCCTATGCCACCTCAATGTTATTCAACTATCTTTTATCAATTAATACTTCCCGATGTGAACTGAACTCACTATCAGGAATGAAACTAAAAGATCTGCATCCAAACCTTGATCCGGAAATAATTGAAAAGCTGCCGGAAGAAACAGGAATATACTATTTTTTCAACGAAAAGAATGAACCCATATATATTGGAAAAAGTAAAAACATACGTTCACGAGTTCTAAGTCATTTTCGCAATTTCGGATCAAAAAAATCGATTGATATGCGAAATGCCATTGCTTCTATCGATTATGAAATTACTGGCAGTGAGCTAATCGCACTGCTTAGGGAATCGCATGAGATCAAACAACAACGTCCTATTTATAATCGCGCACAGCGAAGGGCCCTGTCACACTATGGACTTTACACTTTCCAGGATGAAAAAGGCTACATCCAATTAAGGATTGAGAAAAACACAGCTATGAATGAAATACCTCTCTGCTCCTTTTCCACGATAAAATCGGCAAAATCATACCTTCATTCGCTGGTCGATGAATATGAGCTATGTCAGAAACTATGTGGTCTGTATTCCTCCGACAGCTCTTGTTTTTCATTTGAAATAGGTACATGCCATGGTGCATGCATCGGGAAAGAATCTTCTGAATCATACAACCTCAGAATTAGAAAGGTTATAGCCTCATTCCGCTATGAGCATAATAACTTTTTCATTGTAGATAAAGGAAGGAACGACGACGAGTTTGGCATAGTTCAGGTCGAAAGTGGAAAATATATAGGGTATGGTTATATTGATATTTCCTGTTGCCAAGGGGATATCAACACGCTCGAATCCTGCATTCAGCGATATGATGATAATCGTGATATTCAGCAGATTCTGAGGCACTATCTTCAGATGAATCATTCTATTAAGCTGATCCCCTATTCTCCATTTCTTTACGAGGATGCTATTCACAATAATTAGTTTATAAAACACGATTATTTATCGGAATAATGGCAGATTGATTCGTAATTTTGTCGTCAGAGATATTTTCCCAAAATTGTCAATATGATTCTTTTTTTCAAAGGCCGTAATAATAATCTATTTGCTGTTGAAACTCATCAACAATTAGTAACAGAAGAGATAGAGCGTTTGAGTTGGTTATTCTCCGAAGCCGTGTTTTTACCGCTCCAGGAATTAAGAGGTAAATTCGTCGGCCCCAGGAAAGAAATGATTACACCCTGGAGTACCAATGCGGTGGAAATAACCCAGAATATGGGACTGAAAGGTATTACCCGAATTGAGGAGTTTGTTATAACACAAGAGAAGAATCCTGCGTTTGATCCGATGCTAAAACGCGTATATGAAAATCTGGACCAGAATCTTTTTATTATTAATATTAAACCCGAACCGCTTCTTTTCATTGAAGATATTGCATCCTATAATAAGAAGGAAGGGTTGGCTCTAAGTGTTGATGAAATTTCTTACCTGGAAAGGCTTAGTAAAAAACTGGGCAGAAAACTGACCGATAGCGAGATATTTGGATTTTCACAGGTGAATTCGGAACATTGCCGTCACAAAATATTCAATGGTACATTCATCGTGGATGGAAATGAGAAGAAATTGACATTATTTGAACTGATCAAGCTTACCACAAAAACAAATCCTAATGCTGTGGTCTCAGCCTATAAAGATAATTGTGCTTTTTTACTTGGACCGGTTATCGAACAATTTGCTCCCAGAACACAGGATAAACCAGATTTTTTTGAAATTAAAAACATTGAGTCGGTACTATCATTGAAAGCTGAAACTCATAATTTTCCAACTACTGTGGAGCCTTTCAACGGCGCTGCTACAGGGACCGGGGGTGAGATCCGTGACCGCGTCGGAGGCGGTAAAGCAGCAATACCCCTGGCAGGAACAGCTGTTTATATGACTTCTTATCCCCGCCTTGGAGAAGAACGGCCCTGGGAAAAAAATATTAAGGCACGTCAATGGCTTTATCAGACTCCAGCCCAAATACTGGTGAAGGCATCAAATGGAGCCAGCGATTTCGGAAACAAATTTGGCCAACCTCTGATCTGTGGAAGCCTGTTTACTTTTGAACATGTTGAAAACAATAAAACTTACGGTTTCGATAAAGTGATCATGCTCGCCGGAGGTATTGGATTTGGCAATAAAAAGGACTGTCAGAAGGGTATTCCTGAGCAGGGTGATAAAATCGTCCTGCTGGGTGGTGACAATTACCGTATAGGCATGGGTGGCGGAGCTGTTTCATCAGTTGCTACAGGTGAATATGCAAATGCTATCGAACTGAATGCAGTACAACGTTCTAACCCGGAAATGCAAAAAAGAGTGGTTAACGCGATCAGGGCATTAGCTGAATCAGATAATAATCCTATTGTTTCAATTCATGATCATGGAGCAGGAGGTCATCTGAACTGTTTATCGGAATTGGTCGAAAAGACTGGTGGGAAAATTGATATGAAAAAACTTCCCATTGGTGATCCTACCCTATCCGACAAGGAAATTGTCGGCAATGAGTCGCAGGAACGTATGGGCTTAATATTAAAAAGTCACGATATTGAGCTTCTCCAACGTATAGCAGAGCGCGAAAGAGCACCCATGTATGTAATTGGTGATGTAACTGGCGATCATCAATTTGTTTTTGAAGATAAAGACGGTAACAGGCCTATCGACCTGCAACTTGAAGATATGTTCGGAAATCCCCCAAGAACAGTCATACAGGATATTCATACCAACGAGGGTTTTCTACCGGTGGAATATGATGAAAATAATATTAATCACTATCTGCAACTCGTATTACAGCTGGAGGCCGTGGCGTGTAAAGATTGGCTTACGAACAAAGTCGACCGGTCTGTGACAGGAAGAGTAGCAAAACAGCAAACTGCTGGACCTATTCAGTTGCCATTAAATAACCTGGCTGTTGCTGCTCTCGACTATTCCGGATATAAAGGAATTGCTACTTCTATCGGGCATGCCCCTGCTTCTGCTCTCATCGACCCTAAAGCAGGGTCAATCCTTTCAATAGCCGAAGCCCTAACCAATATCGTATGGGCTCCACTTAAGGAAGGCTTGAGATCGGTATCTCTCAGCGCAAATTGGATGTGGCCCTGTAAAAATACCGGTGAAGATGCACGCCTGTATGATGCTGTGGAAGCATGCAGTAATTTTGCTATGCAACTTGGGATCAATATTCCAACTGGCAAGGACTCTCTCTCGATGACCCAGAAATATCCTGATGGTAAAATGGTAATATCCCCCGGTACAGTCATTATATCTGCTGCCGGCGAAGTCAGTGATTTTAGAAAGGTTATAGAACCGGTATTACAACCCTTGAAAGGTTCTGCATTGATCTATATTCCATTCTCTGATATTGAATTTTGCCTTGGTGGAAGCTGCTTTGCCCAGGTCTTAAACAAACTGGGAAACAAGGCACCGAATATAAATGATCCAATCAAATTTAAAGCTGCCTTTGAACATGTTCAATCATTAATTAATAAAGGTTTGCTGCTTGCAGGTCACGACGTATCGGCCGGAGGTTTAATTACTACCCTGCTGGAGATGTGTTTTTCAAGAAATGATATTGGTATAGATGCTGATATCACTTCCCTTGGTAATCAAGATGTTATCAAAAAACTATTCAGCGAACAACCTGCTGTAGTTATTCAGGTTGAGCAGAAAATCGCCGACAATATATTAAACTTGTTTATTGAATCAGGGATTGAAGCTAAACGAATTGGAAATGTGCTAAATAAGCCGGTTATATCTATTACGAATGCACATAAAAAATATTCATTCGATATTCCTTCGAATCGTGATTATTGGTTCTCGACTTCTGCTTCTTTAGATCGTCAGCAGACATTCGGCAATCTCGCTGACGTACGTTTCAATAATTATAAAAAGCATGAACTGCATTTTACTTTCCCCAAAGCGTTTACCGGCAGCTTCGAATCGTATGGTATAACTGGAAAAAGAACAGAACAGAGTGGTATTAAAACAGCTATTATCCGTGAAAAAGGGGTTAATGGCGACCGGGAAATGGCCTACAGCATGTTTCTTGCTGGTATGGATGTTAAAGATGTTCATATGACTGACCTGATATCGGGACGGGAAACTCTCGATGAACTGAACATGATAGTTTTTGTAGGAGGTTTTTCCAATAGCGATGTACTTGGAAGTGCAAAAGGCTGGGCAGGTGCCTTCCTCTATAATGAAAAGGCAAGAAAAGCGTTAGAACGATTTTACAGTAGGCCCGACACACTTAGCCTTGGTGTTTGTAACGGATGCCAGGTCATGATGGAACTTGGTCTGGTGGTCAGAAATCACGATCCTAAACCATTCATGAGTTTTAATGAATCACACAAATTTGAATCGGCATTTTTGAATGTGGATATTCTTCAAAACCATTCTGTAATGCTTGGATCTTTATCTGGGTCCCGGTTAGGGATCTGGGTTGCACACGGAGAAGGAAAATTTAACCTTCCTCTGCCGGAAAACAAGTATCATATTACGATGAAATACAGCTATGACCAGTATCCGGGAAATCCTAACGGATCGGATTATAGTACTGCAGGTTTATGTTCTGACGACGGCCGTCACCTAGTAATGATGCCGCACCTGGAACGCGCTATCTTTCCCTGGAACTGGGCTTACTATCCGGCTAAAAGAAAAACCGATCAGGTATCGCCATGGATAGAGGCATTTGTAAATGCCAGAGAATGGATTAAAAAGAACCGTAAGTAGTTGACCCTTAAATTTGGAATAAAGCATTGTATATTAATAATTTATGTTAATA
>CAZWIU010000088.1:0-16795 GCA_964634105.1 uncultured Bacteroidales bacterium
CTCGTTTTTTCTTCAAATTTACAGAATTTGGTACATTAGCGGATATACATATATTATATTATGCAAATTATCAGCTATTTACATTTAAATTTGACAGTCACATTCACTTAAAGACCTCATAAACTTGGTGAAACCTTTGTGTCCCGAATTATTCGGGATGGTGCCTTTGTTGCTAAATATTTTTATGCCACCAAGGCTCAATCCCGAGTAATTCGGGACACTATGAATGCTCAAAAATTTAGACAGTCTCTTATAATTACATTATTATAACTATTAAAACGCTTTAAATTCTGGGTATTAAATACTTCAATTTTAAAATCATTGCTGTCCGGGTAAAACGAATGGATAATCCTAACGTATGGTTATAGCAAGAGTGATTAGCATTTTTGATTCAGTGGGCTCAAACAATTAAAATTAGAATTTATGCCACAAGGACACTACGACACAATGGTTTCACAACTATGCAACAGGCTAAATATAAACTTCTTAGTGTTTTCTTTGAGCCTTGGTGATTTAGTGGCATATATATTTTTAACTTTTACCGGGTAAAATTGATTCTAAAATTTAACAACTTCATATTTCGTTTGCTTTACAACTTACTATAAGTACCTTACATATATAAAACTTCGTACATTCGTATCCAACTAATTTCTTTTATATTAACTTGATTTTACCTGACAGCTTGCCGACAGGATATCAACATAAAAAGATCCTTATCATTACATACTACTGGCCTCCTGCGGGAGGACCCGGAGTGCAGCGTTGGGTGAAATTTTCCAAGTATCTTTCCCTACAGGGCTATGAAGTCTTCGTTCTTACGGTTGATGATACAATTGCTTCCTATGCATTATTGGATAAAACCCTTGGAGCGGAGGTACCGGATACTGTGAAAGTATTTAAAACCAGAACCCGCGAGTTTTATTCGACATATTTGAAAATTTCAAGGAAAGAACAGATCCCCTTCTCAGGCTTTGTTAATGAATCGGAGCCCGGTTTAATTCAAAAATTTATTCGGCTTATCAGAAGCCATGTATTTATTCCAGATCCACGTAAAGGATGGAATCGTTTCGCTATAAAAAAAGCATCGGAGCTGATCCGTGAGGAAAACATCCCGACCATCATCACCACCAGTCCCCCGCACTCAACTCAACTTATCGGAAGAAAATTAAAAAACTTGTTCCCATCCATAAACTGGATAGCCGATTTCAGAGATCCCTGGATGGATATTTTTTACTTCGATCAGCTTTGCCATTCACCTGTTTCAAGGTATTTAAACAGATCCATGGAAAGAAGTGTACTTCTTTCTGCAAATAAGGTTATCGTGGTTAGCAACTCGATGAAAAAAGGTTTTATTAAATCTTACAGCCCGAAAATCGTAACGGATAATATAATTGTCCTTTCAAATGGTTATGATGAGGAAGATTTCAAAACTTCTTCGGTAACTGCAGGTGATATCTTTACAATAACCTACACAGGAACACTAGCCTCAAATTATAATATTAATGCTTTATTAGAAGCTGCAAAGGAAATAAAGAAAAAGGTGGAAATGGATTTTCGCTTACGATTTATAGGTGAAGTTTGCCCTGAATATCAGGCAACTCTAAAATCTTCCGTCATGAGTGATATAACGGAACTAATCCCCAGGGTCGGGCATGAAACGGTAATCAGATATCTACTCAGTTCTCATCTTCTCCTGCTTGTAATTCCAAAAGCACCGAACAATGAAGCCATTCTTACGGGGAAGATCTTTGAATATATGGCAGCCAGGAAACCAATAATAGGTATTGGCCCTGTTCAGGGAGATGCAGCTGCGATTCTTAAAGATACTCATGCCGGAACTATGTTTGACTATTCCGATGTGGAAGGAATTATCGGGTTTTTATCCGAAATGATCACCCGGTTTAATGACAATAAGCCACTTACTCAGGGAGCAACAATTGAAAAATACAGTCGGGCAAACCTGACAAAAGAATTAATCCGGCTCTTTTAATTTTCTGTCGGAAGTTTTAACAGGTCGTTAAGATTCTGCTTCAGATTACTAAGGTTTTTCCACTTCACAACAAATCCCTTCAACCCTTGTATCTCGTTAGGTTCGTAGAATCGCGCGGGAAATAACATAAACGGATAGGCCGCCAGCAGTATTATACTTAATAATACTCTTATATAGATATTTATATCGATCATTAACATTGAAAGTAAGCAAATAACTATTGAAATAACCAACATCTTAACCAACCGCCCAAGTTCATATGGGATGGCATAGGCTTTCTGCGCAACAACATAAATTATCGAGGCAAAAAGTATCTGTGTAATGAGTGTGGAAAGAGATGCTCCGATACTCTTAAACCGGGGGATCAATGCAATATTCAATAACAGGTTCACAACCGTGAGGGTGATCATAATAATGGCTATCGATTTAGTATTTCGTTTGATCTGCAATCCTGTAAGGGCCATATCCTTCAGCATCCCGAAAAATACCGAAAACGCTATGATAGGTACCACTTTCCAGGCATCCCAGTAATCCTTATTCTGGGCAAAAATCTTTACGATAATATCCGAGAAAAGGACCATCACCAGTACTGCTATAATTGTGATAAATGAATAATAAGTAGTAAAGCGGGCATAAAATCTTTTACTTCCTGGTGTATCGATAATTTTATAGAAAATTGGAAGCACAGCAAGGTTAATCGGTATGATAATTAAAAAGCGAATGGTATTCGCCAATTTATAGCCTAATGAGTATGTTCCAACATCATTCAAACCTGTCATTTTCCCTAACACATAACGATCCGTAACCGTCAGGATAACTCCTGTGACTGTTGACAGCAGCAAAGGCATGGAAAAGGCCAGCATCGATTTCAGAATGGCATATTCAAAGCGCGAAATAAAATTTTTCAATGTATACCGGCTCAGGAATAGAATAAAAATAATATTCCCTGCTATGGCAGAATAGTAGATACTTTCTATACCGTATCTTAAAAATAGGATGAGGTAGACATTTAATCCTACATTCACAATCAATTTAATAGAATAGGAGATCGTATACACCATCGCTTTCCCCTGCAAACGCAACAGCGTAGAGGGAAGAACGCCAATTGTTTCAAGACATGCAGAAATAACCGAAAGCTGAAAGATATAACTGAAGGATCGGTTTGAAAAGATCAGAGAAGAAAAGTCGGAAGCGTAAAAAATCAGCGGTATGGCAATAAAACAACATACAACAGATACTGTCACAAAAACCGTAAAAAAAATCTGTTTTTGCTTGTCGAGATATTTTTTATCCCAATACCATCGAAAAAAAGCATTAAATAAATTCAACCCGAAAAGTGCTACCATAACCTGCACGGATACCTCCAATAACCCGATGACACCGTACTCTTCTACCGAGAATTTACTCGTATACAAGGGCAAGAGAAACAGACCGGCCAATTTTGTTAATAAATTGCCCAGGCTGTAGATTACGGAATTTTTTGCAGTGACTTTAAGCTTGTCCAGCATATGTATTTAAATAGTATGTTGTAAGCGCCTTAAACATCCATGCCTGACCCCATCGTGAGTATGCAATTCTTGATTTGTATGGGACTCTAATTAATCTGCTTTTAAAGATTCCATGATAAAAATAGGTTTTCTTTTGGTTCATCAAATTTTCAATTGTCCATCTGATTACTCCCGGACAAATTTCCAAGCCCTTATTAAAAGTCTGCGACAGTTGGCTTATACAGAGGATGCATTCTGCCGATGAATGAATATCGATACGGTATTTTTTGTGAGGAGAAAACTTAGGTATTTCACGATTTTCAAAGAATGAAGTGAGGTAGAAATCATATGCTTTTTCAAGCTGTTCAAACAACGGCTGATCGCCGGTCATTTTCCAGAATGAATGAAGCATTCTTAGCACAAAACCTGTATGGTAATGGTCTATAAGATTCATTGGTAATTCAGGAGGTCCATTATAATCAAATGCTCCGTCGGATCGTTGGGTTGACATCGTATACCTCAATGCTTCCAGTGCCCTGCTGATGTATTCTGTGTTATTAATTGCTTTTCCTGTTTTATAGAGGTGTTCTGCAACAAATAAATTCAAATTATGAACATGGTTAATAAATAACGGGGTATATGAAAAGCACCCCCCGTTCCCCTCAATCCGGTCAAAAGGTAAAGAAAATAAAAACCTCGAAATACTGACACAGTAATCGAGGTATGTTCTATCGCCTGAAGATAAATAGTGTTCCCAACATGTTTCTGCGACAACAGTCGTGACAATTCCATTAGGGGTATCTGCAGGAATAAAATGGGTGGATTGCCAGTCGAAGGGATACCCCCAGCCATAACCACCATTGATCACGGTTTTATGCTCAAGCAACCAACCAAGTAATTCACGACTTCGTACCAGATAATCTTCATTACCTGATATTTTATAGAGGTTCAGATAACCCGAAGAGTAGAGTGCGATAGCTTTCGGATTGATCGATTTTTTGATCCCAAGCAACCTTCTGGATAGCTTAGGAAATAACAGGAATAATTCAAACAGCAGTTCCCTCAGAACAGTATAAATAAAGGAGTTCCTGCTTCGCCTGGTAATGAAAACAGCAATTTTTGTTGCCTTTAGATCATATGGATCGTATCCTTCAAGACCATTTTTACTGATCCAGCCTTCAACATTTTTGATAATACCAAGAAGACTTTTCTTATTTAGCTGATACATCTTCTACTTTTTTTAAAAAGAAACAGGCTGCGTCTCCCTCTTTTCTTCGGTTTAGTTTCCTGGCTTTCTTCTTAAACCGGAGAATATCCCTTTCTGAAAAGATCGATAAAGTTTTATTAACATAATATGAATTTTCATCGTGAAGTTTTATCCCTCTCTTCAGCTGTTCACTTCCGATAAACTGGTATTCCATAGAGTCGTATACTACTTTATCCAGTTGAAAGCCCGATCGGCTGGCGAGGATCTGAATAGATTGCGGAGTATGCAGAAAGTAATGACGCGGAGGATCGAGTGCCACCCAGTTCTCCTTGTAATAATTCCAGGAATAGGAACCTGCAACCGGAATCCGGATCATAATATAGTTTCCTCTTCTTATCAGCTTATTCAGCTTTAATAAAATCTCATCCGGATTATTCATATGCTCAAAGGAATGGTTAAGCATAACAAAATCAAACATATCCTTTACCTTGGACAGATCTTGTTTAATGATCTTTACCTCTTCATTCAGATAAATATCATTTCCGATGTACGGATCAATACCCTTCACATTTTTAAATCCCCGTTCATTCAACCGAAGTATTCTTTCACCGTTGCCAGCACCAAGATCTAACAGACTGTTGTGAATACTCAGTTTTGCATGGGATAACTTTGTAACAAAATCCTCAGGAGCGATCCAACGCAATATCAGGCCGGGAATATTCATCCAGTTTCTGTTAAGCATCAAAGAAACCTTCATCTCTTTTATCAGTTGAAGGAAAACAGTATTCCTTTTTTTTGTGGCAGGTTTGTAATTTGAGTATTCTTCCGGATAGTATTTTGAAATGTCGGATGGCGGGTCCATTAACTGAAGGCACATACAATGTCCGCATTCAAGGTAGTTGAATTTTTCACCTGTCCCAAACATATTTTCTTCGAACTGATGAATAACGTTATTGTTGGCATTATTGCATATCCTGCATGTTGAAACCATCTCTGTATAATTTTAACAGCACCCTTGAACTTTTAACAAAATATTTATAGTAGAATTCTCTTTTCCTTCTGGAAGTTTTGAGATATGAATCGGTAGCTCCATCTTCCTTATGAAACATTTTTACCTTAGGAAAATACAAAGTTACAAGACCTTTTATTGTGGCGATATAGTTTAAAATTGATTCTTCGCAATACATGAAAGTCCCCGGATAGAAACACCGGTTAAACTGTTGAATGAAAGACGGGGAGAAGATTAAAGCACTGCCATGAAGTTTGACATTGGCCGCTTCCCTTTCATGTGCTTGTTTTTCTAATTTCTTAGGTGCAACATTGCTCTTCGGAAATAATATTTTTTTAGCTTTCAGGAATGCCAGGTCCAGGTTCACCATGCTTAGAAAGTGCATCAGAATATACCGCTTAATAAATCCCTTTATCGTCGATTCATCTGTAAGAATTTCTATACGCGGATTCTGATGAGAATTATCTTTCAGTGAAATTATGTCGGGACCCAGTATATCATACTGGAATTGATCGTATTTTTCCGTGATCAGCTTGATAAAATCGGGTTGCTCAATGATGGTGTCATTATTGATTACCAGGATGAAATTGCTATTAAGAACATTCCTTGCGTATTGATATCCTGCATTATTGCCTTCAGCAAATCCAAGATTCTTTTTTAATCTTAATAAATGAATATCCGGAGTTTTCTCATACCTGGCGGCAAGTATCTCACCGGAGTGGTTAGGTGATGCATTATCCACTAACACCAGACTATATTCCGGAAAGATAACATGGTTTCTGATAGATTCAATGCAGGCAATAGTATCTTCGGTATTCAGGTAATGCAATATAACGAACGAAACCATAGAGATTAATTCATTGAATCGACCGTGATAGCGCAATATGATGTCTCCAGGATATCCTGCAAAGGAATAGGCCATTGTGGCTCTCCGTTGGAAATACAGTCGGCAAGTACCCGGAGTTCTTCAAGATGACCTTTTTCAGGAGCAACTGTCCTTAATTCCTTCAAGTTGAGCCCATACCCTTTCAAATGCTTGTAATCAGTAAGAATTATTGTTTTCCTATCGAAATGGATTTCCATATATTCCTTTGGAATTCCGGAACTGCCAACGGAAAAATAATCAATAGCAGCAATGGAACCATCTTTATACTTCAGACAAAATGATTTATTGTCTCCGGCTGAAAAATAGTCTGTTGAGGGGCTAATAGCCTGACAGGTGACAGATACTATTTCAGAACCGATAATGAATTTCATCAGGTCGATGAGATGACAGCCCTCACCAATGATCCTGCCGCCAGCTGAAAAAACCCAATGGTCAGCAGGCAGGTAACCTGCATTCATCCTGTAGCGAACGACGAGCGGATTAATACGTTTATCGGTTTGTTTTTTAATTTCCATCGCATAACGGCTGAACCGGCGGTTAAATCCAACCATCAATAATGGCTTCTTGGAAGGTTTATCATCGCTGTAAAACCCTTCAATTGCTTTTACTTCATCGTATGTTATCGCCAGGGGCTTTTCAACAAATACATGTTTGCCGGCTTTCAACGATTCAATGACTAATCTTCCATGGCTATCGTGGCGCGTGGTAATCATTACCAGATCAATTTCCGGATCGTTAAGAATTTCTTTATAGTCGGTTGTTGAATAGCTGGCTTTATTTTGCTCCGCAATATGTTTCGCCTGGTAGCCATTAAGTGAAAGAATTGCTCTGATTTTGTAGCTGGAATTTAATTTTGCGAGATTGGGAATATGCACATCGCGGGCAAAAGCACCGGCGCCAATAATTCCTACATGGATTAATTTACTATTCTTATTTGATTTTGCTGACAGTTCAATTTTATGAGTAACTTCAATCTGTCCCGATTCCTTTTTTCCCTGAGGATATTCAATCAAAACAAGTAATGGTTTTTCTGTCCCTGATTGTAATGATGTAAACGCTCCGTCGGATCTCTCCAGTGGATAAATACCTTCAATCATGGATTGCAGGTTAATCTTTTTTTCACCTATAAGTTTCAGAAATTCGGTCATATTTCTGTTTTCCGTCCAACGAACGTATGCAAAAGGATAATCGATCCCCTCTTCCTCGTATTTCTTATCGTATCTTCCCGGTCCGTAGGATGTCGATATCAGAAAATCGATTTCTTTTGCATAAATATCTTCCCGTCTTATTTCCATCCCGGAGACACCCACCAGAATAACCTTTCCCTTCTTCCTGCAACAATTAAAAGCGTTGGAGAGAGTATCGCTCGTATTGGTTGCAGCTGTAAAAAAAACTACATCGACTCCTGTTCCATCGGTACGGTTTACTATCTGCTGAACGAAATCAGGATCATTGCCGGGGAAGATATAATCGGAGCCCAGCTCAAGAGCAGTATTAAGCCTCTTTTTATTAATATCGACCGCAAGTACATGAACTCCGGCTGCTTTTAAGATTTGCACCGTAAATAAGCCAAGTAACCCACACCCTATTACGGCTGCTGTTTCACCTATCCTGATTTCGGAACGATGCACACCGTGCAGGGCTATTGCACCAATAGCTGCTGAGGATGCTTCTTGCAACGATACTGAGTCAGGAATCCTCACCACAAGATTTTTGGGAACAATAACATATTCGGCATGAATTGCATATCCCCCGCCTGCTGCCGCTACACGATCACCTGTTTTGAATTCACTGGCTCCCGATTCCTCAACAATACCACTCACCGAGTAACCTGAGTATCGGCCTTCAGCATTCAGGTCCATAATTTGTTTCACCGTACTAGTAATACCCTTTCTTTTGAGCATATCGATAAACATTCCAATCTTCTCCGGCTTTTCCATCGCCCGCTGAATGATTGTTTTACTCGATTGTGAAACACCTGCGAGCTCGGTACCTGAAGATATACTGCTATATGCAACACGAATTAAAATGAATCCTTTTTCGACAAGCGGCACTGATACTTCTTCGTTGAGTATCCGACCTTTTTTTATGATAAGTTGCTTCATTATGTTAGAGTTAACTCGTGTAAATCTGAATAAGTTTTTTCTGTTCTGATTCCCAGTTATAGTGTTGTTCGACTTTTTTCTTTACCTCTTTTGCACTATAAGTTTTATCGTTATATACATATCTGAAAGCTTTGGCAAAATCGGAGGGTGAATTCCATGTATAGATATATCCTGCGTTGCTCGCTTCTATTATTCTTTTAAGAGGATTACAATCGGATGCCAGAATTGGCTTTCCGCAATACATATATTGAAACAATTTATGAGGTATTGTATTATCGGTATGGTCCGATTTGATATGCGGTATCAGGGCAATATCAGCTTTACCTAACTCCTCAAGTACTTTTTTATAGGGTACTTTACCGGTAAAATTAACATGATTCGCAACTTTCAGATTGCAGGATATTTTCTCCAGGGCTGCTCTGTATTTCCCATCACCGAGAATCTGGATTCTTACTGATGGACAATCCTTAATTATTTCAGGCAATGCCCGGATTACAAATTGCAAACCTCTGTGCTCGCTGATACCTCCGGCATAGAAAAGGGTAAAAGAACTTTTATCCTTGTCTACTGAAGGAAGGTTTTCGAAATCGGAGAGATTCGAATAATTTGCCACTATCTCAATTTTTTCCCCGCTTATTCCAAGGCTTTTCAACCGCTCTTTTGCTTCATCAATAACTACAATTACAGTATCTGCCTGAGTGCATGATTCCATTTCATATCTTCTCCATTGTCGTTCCGATGATAATATTCTTCCTAATGGAGTTTTTGTATGCTGCGATAAGGAGAGAAGAGCCGGCCAATTTTCATGCAGATCGAGTACAAATTTCATCCTGTACTTATTCCTCATTTTATACCCTATGCATGCAAGAGGCAGGTCGTGAATATGAATAGCTTCCGGATGTTCTTCCCTGATAACATGTTCAATATGTCGCTGCCAGAAATTAAAATAGGTGGGAAACCTGAGCGCTCCAACGCTGCTTTTATGAACAAATGAGCTTATAACCTTTTTATAGATCCTGCATCCGTTCCACTCCCCGATTCTGTCAGATCCTGAATGAGTATAGCAGGCAAGAATAACCGAATGGTTCGCCGAAATGAGACTTTTTATCTCATTTTCAACCCTAAGATCAGGAGGGAAATCAGCCTCAAGCACCATCAGTATTTTCATGCAGGATATTTATAAAATCACCCAAAGATCAAAATTTTTTTTGAGATGCGTGATTTTTACTCTTTCTTTACATTTACTAAACCTTTACTGTTATGAATGAAATTCGTCCTGTCATACTGAATGCTATCCTTGCAATTGTTTTATTCCTTGTTATCTCGGTAGCCTACATGTTTCCTGCATTAGAAGGTAAAAGTCTTCACCAGGGAGATATTGTTCAATATCAAGGCTCCTCAAAAGAAATTATTGATTTCAGAGAAAAAACAGGACAGGAAACACTCTGGACAAACAGTATGTTCTCAGGCATGCCAACCTATTTAATTGCTGCAAAATTTAAGTCGAATCTGTTACGGATCTTTCATTACATATTCATTCTTGATAACTGGCGTCCTGTATGCTTTGTATTTCTTTATCTTCTTGGTTTTTATCTTGCATTGCTCGCTTTCGGGGTAAACAGAATTGTAAGTATTGTCGGCGCTATTGCCTATGCATTCTCGTCCTATTTTTTTGTTATTCTTATTGCCGGTCATAATGCAAAGGCGTTGGCGTTAGGATATTTGCCGCCGATAATAGCTGGTGTTTATCTTGCATTTAAAGGTAAATACCTGTTAGGAAGTGTTATGATGGGATTCTTTTTATCATTGCAGATCCTGATTATTCATTTTCAAATTACCTACTATACATTCCTTATCATTTTAATCCTTGGAATAGTAGAATTAATCTATGTTATCAAGGAGAAAAAGTATAAGCAGTTCTTAACCGCTGCCGGCTGTTTAATAATTACAGCAATCCTGGCGATTGCATCAAATTTTGCCAGCCTGTGGACCACACAGGAATATGGGAAATATTCTATTCGTGGTAAATCGGACCTGACCATGAATGCTGAAGTTAAAACAAGTGGCCTGGATAAAGATTATGCGACAGGCTGGAGTTATGGAAAATGGGAAACTTTTACCCTCCTGATCCCTAATTTTAAAGGAGGAGCGTCAGTGGGAGCGCTTCCTGAGAAATCCAAGACGTTCGATTTCATTAAACAGATCCAGGGGCCACAGCAAGCGAAGAAAACTATTAAACAGATGCCGACTTATTGGGGCGATCAACCTTCAACTGCCGGACCTGTTTATGCAGGAGCCATTGTTATTTTCCTATTTGTTCTGGGAATATTCCTGATTCAGGGCAAATTAAAATGGTGGCTGTTAACGATAACTGCACTGGCAATAATGCTTTCGTGGGGCAAAAATTTTCAGGGCCTTACGTACTTTTTCCTCGACCACTTTCCGGGGTATAATAAATTCAGAAGTGTATCCATGATCCTCATCATTGCTGAGTTTGCAATCCCATTACTCGGAATTCTTGCATTAAATGAAGTACTCAATGGTACTATTTCAAAAGAAAAAATACTTAAATCGGCACTTTATTCATTCTATATCACCGGGGGTATTTGCTTGTTCTTTATACTCTTTGGAGGTTCCTTATTTAATTTCGCGGCTGAGATCGACCAGCAATACCTGGCCCAGGGAGCCACGGATTTCATTGATAGGTTACGTGAGGACCGGTTGATGCTTTTGCGGCATGATGCCTTCCGATCACTGGTATTCATTGGACTTGGATTAGGCTTGCTTTACCTGTTTATCAAAAATAAACTAAATAACTCCTACTTCGTTGCAGGGATAGGGTTGTTAATCCTCATCGATATGTGGTCAGTGAATAAACGGTATGTAAATAACGACGATTTTGTGACCAGGAAGGAATATGAGAATCCTATACCCAAGACGAAAGCAGATAAATTCATCCTCGATCATGGAAAAAATAGTTCTAATTACCGCGTATTGAATATTTCCGTGAGTACTTTCAACGATGCCACCACTTCATACTACCATAAATCGGTGGGCGGCTACCACGGTGCAAAAATGCGCAGGTACCAGGAACTTATCGAAATTCAGCTCTTCCCCGAAATTCAGAATCTGATAGGTGCCTTACGAACCGGTGAGCTATCTGCAATCGATAGTATTCTCTATAACACAGGAGCCCTGAACATGCTTAATACCCGATACATTATATATAATCCGGATGCAATGCCTCTTATAAATAATCATGCATTCGGAAATGCCTGGTTCGTTTCTGGTTATGTTCCTGCACAAACTGCTGATGAAGAAATCAATCTGCTTGGGAAAACAGACCTTAGAAGTACACTTATTGTAAACAGAGAATTCGAATCTGAAATTACAGGACTAAATCATCTGTATGACTCAACTGCAAGTATCTCTCTCATTTCATATGCGCCAAATAAATTGATTTATCAGACAAAGGCAGCCAGTGAACAGATAGCAGTATTCTCAGAGATTTACTATCCAAAAGGTTGGAATGTGAAAATTGATGGTGAAGAAACACAGTATTTCCGTGCTAACTTTCTTTTACGAGCTATGAAAATCCCCGCTGGTAAACACGAAATTGTTTTCAGCTTTGAGCCTAAATCTTACTATACGGGCAATAAAGTTGCCATAGCAGGATCGGGAGTTTTATTGCTCCTGGTATTGGGTACCGTTTATCTTGAAATCAAAAAAAGCTTAAGAAGAGAATAAATAGTGACGACCTGATTTAGTACCTCTCAAGCCACTTATATCGACGCAGGCTATCACCATATTTGTATGCCAGAACTACCTCGTGTGAACCATAACTCTTATAAGAGAGTTGTGTGAATCCATAGTCAAAAGAGTAACCAACAAAGAAACGGTTCATTTTCAGTCCCAGTAATAAGACCAACTCGCGGGATGTCCTGTAAGAAAGCCCTGCCCAGTATTCTTTCCTATAAATAAAACGTGTAGTAAGGTCGGCGCTGAATCGCAGTTGTTCATTTCCGCGTAAAATCATCGAAGGCTCAATATCCCATTCTGTATGTTGAACAGGGATCCGGTAATAGCCATACAATGTATACTGCCTCATCTGTTTCAGGTTTTCTGTTTCGAGTTCAAAATCACCAAACTTAATAGCAGCTTCGAGCAATTGAGTAACTGATAATCCAATCTGGGAATACCTCGAAGAAATACTTATTCCGGCTCCGGCATCCGGGATAAAAGCGGACTTGCCAATAAGATTTTCCATTTCCGGGTCAGGTTCGCGAAAATTTATACGGTCCTCATCAATCTTAAGCTGGGTGGCTATTCCTTTCAGTCCGAATGATAATTGGTAATTATGTATAAAAATATGATAGGCATAGGTGAACTGAAAACTGGTTCTGCAAATCGCTCCGTTTTTATCGCTAATGAAGGCAGCTCCCAGGCCAACTCTTCCCCTTGATCCTTTATGAATTTTATTATCGGAGACATCAACAGAGGACTTAAGAATACGTGTCGAAATGCTTGCAGAATATGTTTCGGGTGTATATTTTAATCCGAACCATTGTTTTCGTCCTGAGAAATTTATGGTGGTCATCCCATCGATACCCGCAACAGAAGGATTAATCAGAAATTCATTTAGAACATATTGGCTGTATATCGGTACCTGTTGTGCAATGCACAAACAGGCGAGCATAAAAGATAATATGAAAACTGAAAGGATCTTGTGCATGAATGTGCTGATACTTCTTGTTGGCCTGTACCACAAAAAATTAGTGGTCTTGAACCATATACGCACTAAAAGAACAAAGGTTCTATATCCAGATGATTTATATCACTTTTCTCTGAAAGTAACAATTTATCACAAAGTTAAATCAAACTTGTAAAGGGTAAATCATTGATTCATAATCTAACATTAACGCAGAATTGTTACAATACTCTGTTCGGTATAGCCGGTTCCATTATTCAAAAATACAAAGTAATAATATGAATCCGCCGGAAGCAGTTTTCCATTTTTATCCCTGCCATCCCAACCACTTGAAACAGAATTGCTATACCCTGGTTCAGAAATCCACACTTTCTGGCCGGTACGATCATAAACCTCGATGATCATTTGAGGATAAATTTCCGAAATGGGAACCGATTCATTGGAAGGGTTTAAAATAATCCAGGTATCATTTGGCCCATCACCATTAGGCGAAAATGCAGAAGGAATATCGAGACATGCCGGCAACCGGCTTTCAATATAGAATGTACGTTCTACAATGCAATTATGATTATCTGTAACAACAACTGTTATGTCTCCTTGACCAATACCTATGATATGGTCGGTTCGGGCATTTTCATATTCTGGCCATAAATAATCATACGGTGAAGTACCACCGGTTACTGTCAACGAAATTTCACCATTTATCGAAAACTCACAATCAGGCTGAACAATCTCTGATGCATCAATAATAATTTCATCAGGCTGACTGATCTCTACAGTCTGGGATAATTCGCACCCTAAGGTATCACGAATAGTCAGCCGGTATTGCCCGGCATGTTGATTTTCGATTATACTTCCTTCTACCAATACATTATCCCATAAGTAACTGTATCCTCCGTTACCGCCGAATGCACCCAGCTGAACCGAAGCATCAGAAGAATCATAACAATTAGCGTCGGTTATATACAAATCAGCGATCAATTCATCTGGTTCAGGAACATTTATTGTATCGAAAGAAACACATTCATTACCATCAGTAACTCTTACATGGTGGACACCGGTTGTAACATTTTCTAAAATGTCATTCTCGATTACACCATCCCATAAGATGGTTAATGGATTTGTACTGTTATCAATTTCAACTCCAAGCACTCCGTCAGCCTCTCCATGACAACTAATCGGATGAGTGATCTGAATTGAAATGGTCATTTGTGATTCTTCACCGATGGTAGCAGAATCCACTATTAAACACCCATTCTGATCAGTTACAGTAACATAGTAGACACCGCTCAACAAATTATCTAAATAAAAATCATGCCTCCCATTACTCCAACTGAGTGTGTATTCCGGAACACCGCCCGAAATATGAGACTGAATAGTCCCATATGTCTCACATATCTTATTTGTAATACGTGCTGAATATTCAATTTGATCCGGTTCGTTCAGGATATAGCTGGTTTCTACCTGGCACAAGCTGTCATCGGTAATTGTCACATCATATGTTCCTGTAAATAATCCTTCAATATAGGAAGTATCGCTTCCGAAAGGACTTCCTTCATAATTCCATTCATATTGATAATCAGGAACACCTCCTGAAGTGGTTAATCTTATCCAACCGTTACTTCCCCCTTTACAAGCTATTTCATAACCATTATAGTCTGAAAAAACAGGAGAAACAATGATTTGGGTTGACTCTGTAAGAGTCACTGTATCTTCAGCATAACAAGATAAATCATCCGTTACCGTATAATAATAGCTGCCAGCAGGTAATCCGCTAACATATGGTCCATCAGGTAAATCTTGCCAGATATAAGTATACGGACCTATTCCACCTGAAGCACTGAGGGTGATTTCACCTGTACTTGCTCCATAACAATTAATATTTACAGGATCGACAGTAACAATAATTGCAGGCGGAGCAACCAGTTCAACTGACATAGTATCAAAACAACCAACCGGATCGTAGACTCTTAAATCGTATAAGCCGGCAGGAATATTTTGAATTAAGCTTTCTGTACCTACTATCTCCCCATCTTGTTTAAATTCATACTCATAATAGCCATGCCCGCCGCTAATTGAATCTACCTGTATCCATCCATCAGAAGAATATGAACATGATACATTGTACAACCCAAAATACATGCTTACACTCGTATCTTGAATGACCAGTTCTTCCGGTTCAGTGAGATAGGATGCTGCCGTATCAATACATCCGCTGATCCTTGTTTCAACAACGGCATAGTAATCATCAGGTCCTAATGAACTGAATATTCGATAGTTACCCGAACAATTGATACAGGAATCTATTTGATTCCAATCTCCATCATAGAGACGTATATCAAGACTCCAGTAATTAATCATCGTTAATTCGAGCTGTCCGTCATTATACCCATGACAACTTATTCCATGACCATCGTCTCCATAATAGTCAAGTTGTGCAAAACCGGTGATTTCAGCACTTTGTGGATTAAAACGCGTTGAGTCAATTATCTGGCAACTATTTGAATCAATCACAGTCCATTTATATTTTCCGAACGATGCCCCAATTAATGGATTTGGGTAGGGAGGACTTCCCATATATGTACCCACTTCATTCCATATTACTGTATATCCATGATTTGAGCTTCCGTCATAATAGTATGTGCCTCCGCTGGGTACAACCAGAAAATCCGCAATTTCCCCACTACATATAAGATCGGCTGAAGTTTGTAATGTACTTTCCAACTGATCGGGTTGATTCAATGTAATATTAGTATCTGCGATACAACCAGACCAATCTTCAACATGCAGATTATAAAGGCCGGCTGTTAAATTCTCCACCGAATCGGTACCTTGAGGAAGTACACTTGATTCAAATTGGTATACCAGATCATCAAAATCGTATGCTGCATAGGCTGTAATACCTCCTGTTGAATTCAGGTAAATAACTCCTGAATTATCTCCATGACAACGTATATTTAATGTGTCAAATACATAGGATTTTGCCCAATCTTTCATATCGATACCGGGTGTAACTTCATAATATATAGTATCACTTATGCCGGAACATTTTTCATTTCCTGAAAGATCTATCGTATATGGTGTAACTATTACAAATATAGATTGTACAGAATTTGATAAATTATATATAGTGTCCATGATCTGATAATCCACTTCAAGATCCGATGTCGGACCTGCATAAGATATATTTATATCTGCCGGTGAGAATGGTTCAATGACGTAACGGAATCTTATTCCATGCGTAGCGTTAGTGATGCCCGACATAAGAACGTCAGTAGTCAATCCTGAACAGAAAATATAAAGAGAATCATACAGGCCTATTCTTCCTAAATCGACTAGTGGAGTCGGCTCTACCCAGATATTTACCGTGATCGGCGTACCGTCACATTTATTATTACCGTTT
>CAZWIU010000089.1:0-16704 GCA_964634105.1 uncultured Bacteroidales bacterium
CATACGAGATTATAACAGGAAGAGAGCTGCCGTTTAAAAATCTGCATATACAGCCCATCATGGGTCTGGAAGGGGTTAAGAAAGCTTCGTTGAAAATCGAAGGTACAAAGCCTGAATGGAGTTTCCTGGAAGGAGTCGAACTCAAAGTTGGCGTTGCTCATGGTTTGTCAAATGCAAGAAAAATCATTGAAGCGTCGCTTGCCGGTGAGGAATTTCATTTCATCGAAGTAATGACCTGCCCGGGAGGATGTATCGGTGGAGGAGGACAGCCCAGGTTTACCACCGATGAGGTTCGGGAAGCACGTATATCGGCGATATACAAGGAGGATGAAGGGAAGAAGCTGCGTAAATCGCATACAAACCCCGAGATCGAGCAGATCTATAAAGAATTCCTTGAGAAGCCGATCAGCCATATTTCGCATAAACTTCTTCATACGGAGTATGTTGTAAGAGACTAACAACTTAAAGTGGACTGCATAAGTTGCCTTTAATATAGTCTCGATTATTCACGAAAAAAAGGTTAATAATTATAGCGAAGCCAGGGTCTATAAGCCTTGGCTTTTGCATTTCAGGCATTTTCTACGGAGTATTCTACTTGGGCACATATTCACGCGTGCAAGGAGTATTGTATTAAATTGTAGAGTCACGACATGTCGTGACTCTACTGTATCTAAAATGCTAAACACAAGTCAAGACATATTATGACTCTACTGATATTATTCTATTTTGTACTATCCTTCAATTACCTATGCTCGCTCGGTCCCGATTTTGAATTTGCAGCGTTACAAGGTCGCACGGATAACATTTCCTCGCTGGCATGGGATTTACTAACCGAAAAAAAAGCATTACCAGTTTGTTTATCCGTAACGAAATTGTAATTTGTATCGACTTTTAGCATACTATTTATAAATCTATTAACCATGGCAAATTCAACCTTCGTTCTGGCATACATCTTAACCTTTGTGGTTTGTATAGCGGTTACACTGTTAGTTCTGGTAATGATCAATAAGGGGCTGAAAAAGTATTTTGAAAACCTTGGTCAGGATCCCGATATTGCAGCATTCTTTGTCAGACTAACAAGGCTCATTATTATCCTTAGCGGACTAAGTGCTGCATTGAAAAGTAGTTATGATACCGGCGAGAAAGCCAATTGGTTAACCCTGACATGGGATGCAGCAAATCAGCTGAAAGAAACCTTATCTAATCTTTTTGTTGTCCTGATCATTTTAGCTATTGCATTTTTTATTCTTCATCTTATTGCAAGGCGATTGAAATAATGAATAACTGGTCAGAGTTACATATTGGCATTGTATATATTGCCGGATTGCTGATCGGGCTTTTAGCAGGGATTGCCATCATAATATGGATACAGCCTTTGAAGGTAGTGTTAACTAAAATCGCAGGGAAATTCGAAATAATCTGGACCAGAAGTTTCAAAACTACCCTTGTGCTCGCCGTATTATTAGGCGCAATGTCGGTAAGCTTCAGAGATTGTTATGGCAATTATGCGGGTCTGCTCGGGTCAGGAAAAACCACGCTGATGAAAGGATTTGAACAGGTTTCATCTTCACTTGGATACCTGGCAGTAATATTGGGCCTGTGGTTGTTTATTTTCATTCTTCTATACCTGGCCCGGAAGGGTAATGCTGCAAACCATGTTTAAGAAAGAAGGATGAATCAACAGGTAAAAAACGTAATTTGAAATATTATAACAGGATCTATGTATAATCTTAAATTCAAAACCATAACTTTTCTGCTGGTTCTGTTCTTCGCACTGTGGTCGTGCAGGCAGAAATCTGACAATGTTGATTTGACCATTGAAAAACAACGTGTTGAAAAGGCTATTCGTTCCAGTATAGGATGGGCCAAAACGAAAGATATCGATTTATTATACAGCGTTATTGCCAACGATTCAAACTACCTGGAAGTTGATCCCGAAGACAGGGTGGTGAAAGGATTCAATGATTTTAAAAAGGCTGAGGCGTTTTGGATGAACCCCGATTTTAAAGCGATTCGTTATGAAATAAGGGATCTGACAATCAATTTTTCTGCTTCGGGCGATGTTGCATGGTTCTATTGTATACTCGACGATATTAACGAGTGGAAAGGACAGCCTGCCAGTTGGGAAAACACCCGCTGGACGGGAGTCCTGGAGAAAAGAGATACAAGCTGGGTAATCGTCCAGATGCACTTTTCATTTGCCAGCAATTAAAAGCAGACACGTAATACATATTATAATGTCTGCTATCTGAACCGGATCCTGGTTTAGTCCATACAATAAATAACAACTGCTAATTAATAAATCAGCGCAACCAATAATTCGCCTTTCTTTTCCTGGAAGAATACTTTTCCTTCCCTTGCCAGCCAACCCAAGGCTAAATATATCCTTCGCTCATTAAGTTTAGTTGCTTTTTTCAATGCCGCAATGCTCATGATACCTCCCATATCAATCTGATTCCAGATGGTTCCTGCATCAAGTCCAATATTCATTTCTTCCATAATAGTTATAATTTAGTTGTATATTATATATCGAATTGCCCGTTAGCTTCGGGCTGATAAAGGATTTTATCTATCCTGATTTTTTTAATTCCTTTGGGTGTGTCAAAAGTAACAATATCGCCGCTTTTATATCCGATTAAAGCGCTGCCAATAGGCGATAGTACCGACACAAATCCTTTTGTGAAATCAGCATCATCGGGGTACACCAGCTTTAGATTCATGATCCTCCCGGTGTCGAGGTCAGTGAGCTCTATAACTGAATTCATCGTGATATATTCCGGGGTTATTTTTCTTGAATCGACGCGTTTAGCCCGTTTAATTTCCGATCCGAGTGCCTCCAGGTTTCTACCTTCTGCATTCTTGGAGCTCTTTACCAATTGTATCATGTTACACAACCTGGTATAATCCGTCTCTGTAATTAAGATATCTTCTTTCATGATAATTATTATTAAAAACTGACCTACATGAATGCTGAAAATTCAATCCTGGTTCAGACAATTATTAATTTCTGTATTTAAAGCTCAGGATGTTTGCCTTGACCAGACCATTCTTCGTTCCTTCATTTGAAATTAACATGGTGCCGTCAGGTAAAAAAGCGATTCCTTCGGGCTTATAGAAATAGTCGGAAGGCAACGGACACACTTGTATGATGTTACCCTCACGGTTGCAGACTAAAAGTATCCTGTCATTCGCCGATATAATGTAAATCTGATCTGAGACAGGATGCACAGCTACCGCTGATGGCGAAAAATCAATGATCAGGTTGTTCAGTTCCGGATAAAGCTGCTTTAACCTGTTAACAACCGAATCGACTACTATAGAGAGTAACAGAACCGGTTTCTTCTGAGTTCTTGGGTCGTAATAGTATATATCTTTCCTGTTTTCATCGGAGGTGATATTGCTTTCATTGCATGCAAAAAGCAGTGATTTTGTATTTCGATCATAGAATAATCCTTCAATATTCAAACTCTGAAAAGCAATATTCTGCTGCCTGATGCTACCAGGGAAATCAGTTGCGATAAATGAAGTTAATGCACCATCACTCCGCAGTATATATACTTTTCCATCGTGGAATGCTATGTCTTCATAGTCGCCGATATCTGAAAACCGGTAAGAGCTCACAATAGATTCCTGTTCAAGGTTATAATGAAAGACTGAACCGATCTCATCCTGAATGCAGAGGATATTCGACGGATCCAGCATGGCAATTCCCGATATCTCGTTTAATAGCTCAGGCATATCATAGATGATATGGGGGTTCACAAGATCATAGGGTATTGAACTGATTAATGATCTGTTCTTAAATAAATCACTATTCCACTTCTGGGCCTCATGAAAGCTCTTAGGCTTATATAGTTTACCTGAAAGCGTGAAATAAACATTCTGTTCAATACCGTTTTTAATGACCTCAACTTTAATGATCGATGTGTCGTTGAAATAGATTAGTGAATATTCATCTATCTGCCAGCCGGGATAATTTCTGCTGAGTTTTTTGTAGACCTGTTCCGTTAATTGAATTTCATCAGCTTCGGTCTCGTACGAGATGATTCTATTCTGATCGTCCAGGATAATCTCATATACTTTGCCTTCGCATAAATACTCGATTTCAGTATATCCTGATTTTTTCTCTACCTCGGTAATATCGGGAGAAGGACATTTGGTTTTGATTATATCGAGATAGCTTTCATGTATTGTCTGACACGAGCTCGAAGTAGAGATAGCAAGTATTAAAATGAAGAATAAAATATGCTTCATAAGGCATCGATTGTTAAATAAAGATTTGATTTTATAAGAAGAATTGCTTTTCCCGCTCAGGTTGAAAAGTAATAGTTAGGATTTTGGCTTTATAATCGACAGCACCTTCACGGTACGATATAACTGAATTAATACTGCTTCCGAAACAAGCTGACCCCAATGGACTATAGATCGAAACATCATCGGGGCCATGCATGTCCTGCGGAAATACAATCCGTATCTTTCTTTCACAATAATTATTGATTATAATGACCACTTCTGAATTCATTGTTACAATATCATCAGGAATACTTTCTGAATCAAATTTTTTACTGGTTGATAACTGCATGTAAAGTTTATGAAGAATTTGGGGAGGAATCTCGTTCTTGCCTAAATCCTCTTCTATTCTGTTCAGTAACCTTCCACAGTCGTAAACAGTGATCGACTTGTAATCGCCGGCTGCCGTGATGATGTCATTATGTTGTGGTGTGATCATATTTAAAAGGTATTAGTTGATTAAAAACCCTGATACAATTAGAAGGATAGGTGCAAACCCTTAAATAGTCAATACCAAGAATCGTGATCGATATAAATTAACATCGTACACGATATAAAATTACAAAATATATCTTAATTTCACACAAATAATCTGAATGGAAAACCGGTATAAAATTATAAAGCAATTAATTGACCTGTGGGAGACTTATGAGAAAGAAGATGACAGGCTGACATTGTTCGATTTTGCTAAATGGATGGTTTTTCGCCTTCAGGAAGAGCCTGAGTTAAACAAAAAAATCGTCCTTAAAAAATTGAGCAGCGATCTCTCACAGAAATCAGGATATATTAATAAGCTTGATGAGCGGGCGCAGTTCCTTGAGTTTATTTCCAGGATTGCACGACTCCAGGATTTTTATACCCGGAAATTTTTTATAGAATTACCGGTGAATACCCGGTTGGAATTTCTTTTTCTGCAGACTGTGAATGTTATGGATAAGGCTAAAAAAACCGATCTCATAAATATTCACCTGGTTGAATATACCACCGGTATGGATACGATAAGACGGTTGGTAAACAACGGATTATTAAAAGAAATGCATGATGAGAGTGATAAACGCGCAAAACTGTTAGTACTTACAGAAAAAGGGAACGATGTTCTGGAGCAGGCGAAATATAAGATCGAAGATGAACGTAACATGTTTCTGGCCTGTATCAGCGCCAATAAATGGAAAAAAGCACTACCGGTGCTCAGGGAAATCGACAGCTTCCATTATAATATTTACCTAAATCATAACGACAAGCCTTATACTGAACTCCTGAACCTGATGGATTCACTCAAACATTTATATAAATAGTATTCATCAACAAAAGCTATTCTTTATCCGTAATTTTTATAATTTTAATACTGAAAGGAATACCTGTTATTTTCATATAGTGTGATCCGACTAACGGATAAATGTCAGAATAAGAATATAACCGACAGGGAGAACTCCGGTCGGATCAACACAAACAATGTAAAACTAATACCTTGGTTATGAATATTAAAACTAAAGCACTGGCTCTTACTGCATCGATGTTTTTTTCATTGATAGCCTCAGGGCAAAAACCGGTTACGGTTGACGGAAAGCAACTCACTTTTAAACACGGTACTTACCAGGGACTGGTGTTAACAGTCCCCGAGGTTGATGCCAGCGTGGTTCAGAAAGAATGGATCAAGATACTGGAACAGGGAACAAAATCGAAGGTCGTTACTGAAAATGGAGAGCTCTCTATTTTCGGGGCCAGAATGACCGATATCTACGAATCTCCCATAAATGTATATACCCGTATTACTGCAGCCGACTCTGCAGTGAGGCTTGAGAGTGTTTTTGAATTGAGGCCAAAAGAATTTATCAGCGGTTCGGAAACTTCCAAAGAGTACGCCCAGGCCAGGATGTTCATGTTTATATTTGGACGTGGATTATATGCCGATGTTGCTAAAGCACAACTGAAAGCACAAGAGAAAACGTTAGGCATCCTGGAGGATAAATTAAATGACCTCTATAGCAATAAAACAAAAATGGAGAAGTCAATTGTCGATTCCAAGAATACAATTGCACAGAGCGAAAATGAGATTGCCACATTAAAAAGCGATCTGGTGCGGTTAAATGATCAGTTAAGTGCCGAAAAAGCGGCTCTGGCTTCACTTCAGACTGAGGAGCTCAAGAAACAAAAGGAATCTGAAATCAAATCGATTGAAAAAAGTATTAAACGGGCTATGGATGATATTAATAGCAATGAAAAAAAGATCATCGATAACCGTTCGTCCATTACTACAAACGAGGTAAATATCAGCTCAAATATTGGAGAACAGGAGAATGTTAAGTATCAGATCAACCAGCAGAAAATAGTTGTTCAGGCTGCTGAAACAAAATACCGGAATATCGTTAACTCAACTCTTAATTAATAAAAAGATGAAAAAGAAACTATTTTCGTTCATGCTGCTATCCGTTGCATGCGGGTATCTTATCGCCCAGGTAACAGAAGGAGAGGAAGCTCTTCGGAAGGGTGAAATCGATACGCTGAATGGCTGGAAAAAAGGAGGGACTGTATTCATAAATACTTCCCAATCTTCACTGACTAACTGGGCTGCCGGAGGCGCTCAGCTGTCTTTTGCAGTAAACGGACTTGTTAATTTATTTGCCAGCTATACAAAGGGAAATTCGACCTGGGACAATTCGCTGGATCTGGGCTATGGCAAAATAACCCAGGAAGTGGTTAACAGCGATGGCAACAAGGAGCTGAAATGGGTGAAAACCGACGATAAAGTAGACCTGTTATCGAAATACGGACAAAAAGCATATAAGTCGTGGTACTATGCAGCCCTTTTTAATTTCAAAACCCAAATGGACAAAGGTTATAGTTCGCCTACCGATTCAGTCGCCATATCAAAATTCCTGGCACCTGCCTATATCCTCGGTGCAATTGGTATGGACTATAAACCGGGCGATGTGTTTACTGCATTCATTGCACCCATTACTACTAAGATCACGATGGTGAATGATCAGGCCCTTTCCGATTCAGGCGCATTTGGAGTTGATAGGGGAAAGAAGAGCAGGGCTGAGCTCGGAGGATATGTGCGGATCGCTTTTAAAAAAGACCTGATCGAGAATGTGAATCTCACCTCCAAAATCGACTTTTTCTCGAACTATCTTAAGAATCCTGAGTGTATCGACGTAAACTGGGAGAACCTTCTCACTCTGAAAGTCAATAAATACATTTCGGCATCCATTGCTACCACGCTGATTTATGATGATGATATCCTCATCGGGAAAGACGAAAATGACGATAATGTGATTGCCAGTGATGAATACAGCCCGAGAACGCAGTTTAAAGAAGTATTGTCGGTCGGATTTACACTGAAATTCTAAATTATCATAATACTCACCTAAACCTGTTATACTATGAGTTTTATTAAAGAGTTCAGGCAATTTGCCATGCGTGGCAATGTTGTCGATATGGCTGTCGGTATAATTATCGGCGGTGCATTTGGGAAAATTGTATCATCACTTGTAAACGATGTACTTATGCCGCCGCTGGGTGTTTTAATCGGCGGTGTTGATTTCACAGATCTTAAAGCCACAATTAAACATGCCTCGGTGAATGAGGCCGGTGAAGCTATTCAGGCGGTTACTCTGAACTATGGTAATTTTGTTCAGAGTACTATCGACTTTCTGATTATAGCGTTCGCTGTGTTCCTCATGATTAAGGCGATGAATAGTATGAAGAAAAAAGAGGAAGCAGCTCCGGCAGCCCCTCCCGCACCAACCAAGGAAGAAACACTACTGAGCGAAATCCGGGATTTGCTGAAGAAATAAGTCTTTTTTTATTATGCCGACGAAAATCCTCTTCCTGGTTGATTCAGGAAGGGATCTTCGTCATGCATTCTTCATCAATCTGGGAATCATTTAATGGTATGATGTATATATCACATATATTTCATTCTGACCATAACATTCCGGCATGAATCTTTTACAGCAAAATCAAAATCTGAAAAACAGGGTCGCCTGAGACCCCGGAGATCATAATCTGAAAAACCAAATCCTTCCTTCGGAAATCCTAGTTTGTCATATTCCATTTTGCCATTGTTATTTTCATCGTCAAGGATGGCAATTCCGTAAATACCCTCCTTCAAAAATAGACTTAACGTTAGTTCTCCATGCTGCACCAGGCGTTTGTTGTATTTAAATGTTTCAATCGGACAGTCCGAGTTGTAACTGCTGGCATCGTTATACAAAGCAAGGCATAACATTCCTGAAGTATCCCGTATATTAACGATCCTGATATTTACGCACTGTGCTGTCATCGTAAGAGAGGGCAGCAATACCAACATTTTCAGGATAATCTTGATGGGAGGTTGCATAGCTACTATTTTTCCAGCATCGCTGTCGTAAATGAACTTTCAGGTAAGTTTGATCCCTCTTGAAACTTATCTACAATCAATATGGATTTTCGCCCGTTCAGTTCATTCTGCATCTCCATCCGGTAAGCAAAATATTTTCCGTTGGGTTGTTTCTTATACTCCCGGATATACTGGGTTTTTTTCAACGCCCCATCCCTGTCATAATATTCAATCTTATGGCACAGGTAGGTGCTTTTTTCAATATATGCCACTTTCCTGCTGAATCCGTTTTCATCGGCAATATCTTCGTTGTTGCATGCCGATTCAATCTTCCAGCATGTTTTTCCATCAAGATTTTCAGTCCCAAGTATGGTGTACCTGAAGTCATTCATATTGGGTTTACTCATATCGGCGTTGGTAAATTCTGATCCCATGAAGTTTTTACCTTTTTCAGTGCTCACTATCCGGCGTGTTTTGCGCAATGCCGGCATGTAAATCCACATATCGTCCCCTGCCGTTTCATGATCATAAATAAGCATGGCGGTGCCTTTTACATCGGCGGGTGAAATAAATCTGATCAGGGTTTTTGTTGTTTCACCGAATTTTCGTGTTGCGGTTGTTATCTGCCGCACTCTTTCGCTGCCCTTTGCATCGTAAATCTTAAGGGTGGAGGTCATTTCCATCGACTCATAATCAATTGCTTCAGTTGCTTTTTCACTGATCTCCTTTGCCGATTGGGTATAGGTTACTGACGGTAACAGGCAGGTTGCCAGGATGATCGTACTAAATGTTTTCATCTTCATAAAAATTAATTTTCAGTCACGCTAATTTTACTTCTTTCACGCCTTGTGCAAGCGTATGAATATTATCTTTATATTCTTCTGGCTGTTTCGCAGGAATATCAGGTTCCTTATGCGAAGGCCCGAGGAATCTGGGTTTTAAGATCATACAGATTGAAGGGATTAAAATAAGTGCACACGTCAGGCAGAGGAACAGGGAAATAATGATGAGGAACGCAAAGGAACGAATAATCGGAAAAGCCGATATGAACAATACGGAGAAACCAAGAATAACCGAAAATGCATTGATACTGATACCTCGCCCCATGGTTGTGAGTGCTATTTTTATGGCTGAAGCGTAACTATGCCCGTTGGCTATTTCAGTTTTCAGTTTCCAGAAAATCTGGATGGTGAAATCGACGCCCAGACCAATAGAAACCGACGATAGTAAAGCAGTAACGATATTCAACTCGATACCGGTCCATCCCATAATACCAAACGTGCATAACACAGCGAAAGCCAATGGCAGGCTTCCTAACATTCCGGCTATTATATTTCGGAAAATCAGCGAGAGCAGGATAAAAATGACAATAAAAGCAAACAGCAATGAGTTGTATTGCCCGGTAACCACCGACCGGCATATTTCTTTGTCGATGAGACTATATCCTCCAATCATCGATACATGCGGATCGTCTTTTGTTAGTGTTTCAATGGTATGTTGAATGGTATTTATCTGGGCCATATTGCTTGCCTGGTATTGAATGGTCATTAAGGCCCTGGTATAATCGAAGTCTACAATATCTTCGAAATCTTCGGGATCGCCGCTCATGGAATATAGTTCAACATATTGGGCCACGGCATCGCGGGTATCCGGTATTTTATTATACAACTCATCGCCGGGGTCGTTCAGCGCAGTACTTATCTTTTTTATTATAGTAGCTACCGACATTACGCTTCCTACTCCTGGAGTCTTTTCAAGGGCTGTTTCATAGCGGTCGAGATTTTTTAACAGGGCAGGATCTTTAATATCGCCTTCGAAGAGTACTTCTATTATTTTGTTGCCTCCAAAGTGATTATTCATGATGTCGAGCGAAATATTATAAGAATGATTCCTGGGTAGTATATTATTATGGTCAGATGCAACTCTGAACCATAATAATCCTGTTAATGCCATCATAAGGAAAGCCGCAAAAACATAAATGACCCTTTGCGGCTTTTGTGTTGCATATTCCGAGAATAGTCTCAGCGCCCGGTCTACAATGCTGTTGCTTCTCCCTGCATAAGCCTTTTGAATCTTCCCTTTTCTGAGCAGCGACATTACAGCCGGAATATAAAAGAGACTTAGGAGTAATGCAAAGCCAATGGCAATTGCGGTAACGATACCCATCTGGCTTGCCGGCTTTAGTATGTGAACAACCAGCCCCAGAACCCCGGCTATTGTGGTCAGGCCGCATAAGAGTACCGGATTTCTAAGATAGTCGTATGATTCTGTTGCGATTTCATGCATGGTGATGTCAGGTCGTGTTGCGTTCAGTTCCTGGTATTTGGTAATGAAATAAACGCCATAGTTATTGGCAATGGCAATCATCATTATGGGAATGAGAACTCCAACAATGCTCAGCTGCCAACCGAATAGAGGTATCAGCGTCATTGCTATCAGCATTGAAAATACCACCACCGAAAATGGCAGTAATACTCCACGCTTTTCTTTGAAGGAAATCCACAGGAAGATAAACATCACCACCAGTCCGATGGGAAGCAAAACAAGCAGGTCACGGCCTACTTTATGATTTGCTTCATTTCTCATAAAAGGTTGTCCGTTTATGCTGACTTTCTCATTTCCCGGATTTTCAGCCAGTTTCTGATCTATTGCCTTCATAAGGGTTGCATCATCAACGCTGATGTTGGCATTTAGTATGATCAGGGTATAACGGAAGTCGTCGGAGACAATCATTTTATAGACGAGATCGTTGTTTTTAATCGAATTTCGCAACTGTTCCCGCTCTTCTGGGGTTTCAGGGATTCTCTGAATGACATCTTCAACTACCATCATTCCTTCCGAACCGGTAATATCCTTAGCATCGAATAACGACATTACCTTGTCGAATTCCTTCATCCTGTTAAATTCACGGCTCAGGTTCCGGATCCTGTTAAGCGTCGACGAATTGAGTATGTCTTCGCTTTCAAAAACAAGGATCATCATTTCATTTCCGCCGAATATCTGTCCTATTTTATCAGTGTTAACTTTCGCTTCAATTGATTCAGGAAGGTACGACTCAAGGTCAGGATTGATACTGACACGCGTCAGCGGAATAACAGCTGCCGTAACGATCAATGCTGTGACAATGATAATCCACCACCTGTATTGTATAATAAAATAGCTGCCCTTTTTCATCGATCGGTAGTATTAAAAATTAGCTTTTAATTCAACAAATGCCCCGCTCATTATCGGACTTGCATAATCGAAAATTGTTTTGTCCGGCCCGTCCATATAGCTGCCTCCTGCACTCACCTGCAGCGCATCTGTTAACTTCCATGTAACTTTTGGGCGGATCATGTATTCTTCGGAGGTGATGTTATAATAACCTGTAAGTTCCATCATCCATGTATCGTAAGCAAACGATCTGTTTACAGCAAGTGAAAAGGCATGATTTGTTTCCTCCTGCTGGTTGAATATTTTTCTGTTAAACAGGGCCGATTCATAACTAATAAGATCTTCAGCATACTGCACCTGAGCAGGAGTACTTAGTGGATCGGCGAGGATGGGTACATGCAACGGATTGAAACCGGTAACGTATTTTCCTATATATTGAAAGATCAGGGTAAATCCAGCCAGAGAATGTTCAATTCCGGCAACGTATGAAAAACCCGGTGCAGGTATGTAAATATTGGTATCATAATCGTAGGTATAGTCATAAGCCATTTCTCCTTTGACGATCCAACTTCCCAATGGCAAAGCAAAATCGACTCCAAGTGTGTTTTTCAGGTAGGGTTTTGGTGAATAGGTAGCTGCAGGAAGTAAATCCGTCCAGCTGATCTGTTTAAGGTCAAAACCATGGTAAGGATCATATCCTCTGAACCATGAGAGAGAGAAGCCCACCGATGGCAACTCTGCATTTAAACGGGTTGCAAAGGAACTGTTTTTGATCGATTTTTCGGGCAGCTCAATGGCTGTGAAGTTCGCAGATGATCCCATATCGAACAGATCGTATCGGTATACCGAGGGTACATAGAAAGGGATGCCCACGATTTCAATATCATAGTTTCCGGAAATTCTGAACTTTGTCCGCAACATGAAATTTGACAGTTTCTGATCATCGGGTTCCCCGGATAGGAAGAAGTAATCGTTAGGCGTTATATTATTGGTCGGATTAAATCCATCGGTCCTCCCCCAACTCACGATCTGATTTCCCAGGAACAGGTCGATACGATCACCGCTATATCCGGCATAAGCTTCTTTTAACTGGATAGAAGTAAATTCTTCTCCCAGGCTGATGCCCCCTCTGATTCTTATATCGGAGAAAAGAAAGGTTTTGGCTGCTGATAATTTCCCCTGAAGGCAAAATTCACCAAACGCAGAAGTATAATCGTAGTGCTCGCTTCCTCCATAGATCGAACCACGTGTATACCCGTTAAACTCCAGCCTGTTTACGAAATTTTCTTCAACCCCTGTTGCAGGGGCACTATCAGACAATTCCTGAGCATGTGCGTAATTAGACCAGCAGAGAATACATCCTGCCAGAAGGGAATAAATCTTTTTCATAACACGATATCAAAAACTACGTGCTAAAGATACCGGTAGCAGCGTTGAGGAAGGTTTTGTTTTTAAAAGTTGAACATGTTGTACCGGTTCAGGTTTTGAATTTTCAGAATCTGAACTTCCAGTATATAACCGATATCGTTTTAAGAAAGAGAGTTTTTGTATTCCAGTGGTGTCTGACCTGTTAAGTTTTTAAAGACTGTAAAGAAAGCCGACTTGCTGTTAAAACCACATTCGTATCCGATTGCTTCAATGGAATACTTATTCTTCTTATCGGCCAGCATCGATTTAACTGCTTCAATCCGGTAGTTATTCACAAATTGAAAGAAGTTTTTGCCTATTTCCGTGTTTAATACCTCCGTTAACTGGTGTTTTGGTATATTGAGTTCTCTCGAGAGGATATCCATACTTAATTCACTCTGAAGATAAGGTTTGTTTTGTTCGAAATAGTGCAGGAGCTTTTCTTTTATATCTTTTTTCTTCCGCGGTCCCAGGGCAGAATGTTTGTATCGTTCCGCCAATTTCACCATTGGTGTAACCGGGTAGATTGGTGTTTGCCACAGGCCATAAAAGCCAAAAGTATATACCAGGAACAACAGGGCAGAATAGTTGACAATATAGGGCAAATACATGGTTGAACCCTGAAAGACCATTGTTGCACCTATAATGAATGAAGACAGACAATACACATTATAGAATACGATTATATACAGTAGCCATCCCAGTCGGATATTACTCTCAATAGTCGAGAATTCATTCTCAAGATTTCGTCGGTGTTTTATAACCTTGAAAAGACTCATTAAATTATACACTGCCGATGAAACAATGGTCGCTGCTCCAAATGCCACCCGGAATATTAACGTAGTATCGGAGTGAAAGAAAGCATTCATTGAGATGGTCTCCCTGAAAATATAAGCGCCGATCTCGAAAAAAAGGAAAGGCAATAAGTGTAATAGCTGAATATAACGTAGTTTAAATTTCTTATCAGTTAACGAGGCAACATATAAATAACAGGCCGGGTTAAAAAGGAGAAACGAGCTTGAAAGCAGGGGCCTGCCAAAAATAATATAGTCCAGCGCACAGGTAAGGAATTCAATGGCAAGCAGACATAACCAACCCGACAATAGCCGGTCAGAAATGTTAGCATTTCTTTTTGTCATAATGAGCAGGCCGGCAAAAAGACTCTGTGAGAACCCTATCCATGCTATGGTTTCCATTGAAACAAAAATAATGTTTTTCGGCGGAACCATTTATTCCCATTAGCTCCTGTGTACGAATATATTGTAGAACTGCATCCGGTTAACCTCATTCATCGATAAAAAAAATACATTCGTCTACTTCTTTTCCTGAGCCGTTATGTTCTGTCTACTTTTGCCTTTATTAGACCTACACTCTCAAATTGCGCGGGTTATGAAATCAGGCAGATTAATACTATGGTCGATAGCAATTTTGTTATTATTTTTTATTATCAGCTGTGAGAAAGATCGTCAGGCGATTACTGCTGACGATCCTGAAGCAACAAATAATGCAGATGTGAATGTTGCAGATACTGCCGATTATGAGAGCGGTATTTCTGAGGCACTTCTTAATAATTGCGAAAATCATGAAGATAACAACGATTATACCTGGGATACTGCTGATGTTGTCAATATTACTTTAAACGGGACTTCAATCACTGTTGATGGAACCGGAGCTTTTGCATCGGGCAGCCAGCTAGTCATTACTACCGCCGGTTCCTATAGTATCAGCGGAACGTTGGAGGATGGACAAGTTATAGTCAATTCCCCGGACGATGGCGAGGTAAAACTTATTTTTAACGGTGCGGATATTAACTGTTCCGATAATTCTCCCCTGTATATTGCGGATGCCGATAAAGCCATCATTATTCTTGCCACAGCTAGCCTTAACTATCTCTCGGACGGTAGTACTTATGCATATGATAGTACATACGACGATCAACCAAATGCGGCCATTTTCAGTATGGCGGATCTTTCAGTTTATGGCGATGGAGAACTTACTATCGATGGTAATTTTGCCGATGGCATTGTTTCCAAGGACGGACTGGTCATATGTAATACAAATCTCACAGTAAATTCAGCCGACGACGGAATAAGGGGGAAAGATTACCTGGTTATACATGATGCTGCAATTACTGTTAATGCGCAAGGCGATGGTTTGAAATCGGATAACGAAGATGATACCGGGAAAGGTTATATCTACATCGAAAGCGGCTCAATTCATGTCAATTCCGGGGGCGATGGAATTACATGCCAGACCGATGTTTTAATTGCAGGTGGAGATATTGCCGTAACGTCCGGTGGCGGCTGCAACGCTGCTATTGCTGAAACCGAATCAGCTAAAGGATTAAAAGCGGGGGTCAATATTATTACAGAGGGGGGTATAATCAGTATAAGTTCTGCTGATGATGCTGTTCACACAAACGGTAATATTGTACTCAACGGTGGCATACTGAACCTTTCGACCGCCGACGACGGGATTCATGCCGAAGCAGAAATAACAATGAATGGTGATGAAGTTTATATTGTGAAATCCTATGAAGGCATCGAGGGGCCTTCCATAACGGTTAACGGAGGAATTGTCAGCATCGTCACTTCCGATGACGGGTTCAATGCTTCGAAAGGGAATGGCGGTGAGAATAATGATGGCAGTAACCTCGTCATTAATGGTGGGACAATTTATGTAAATGACGCGCAGGGCGATGGACTTGATAGTAACGGAAGTATTTCCATTTCCGGCGGCACCATTACGGTTCACGGACCTCAATCGCAGCCTGAAGTTGGTATGGACTATAATGGTACATGCTATGTGACAGGAGGCTTCCTGGTAATATCGGGGTCAAATTCGAATATGACCCAGGGACCGAGCACAATATCCACACAGTATTCGCTGAAGCTGATCTTTACAACTAATAATACGGCCGGAACCCTCTTTCATATTGAAGATAACAGCGGGAACGGGATAGTAACCTATCAGCCGGAGCATAACTACTCTTCTATCGTGTTTTCATCGCCCGAACTGAAAAACGGTTCGACCTATAATGTTTATACAGGCGGCTCTGCAACCGGGACAATGGCCAACGGATTATATACAGATGGAGAGTATATTCCCGGAACAAAATATACAAGCTTTACCATCTCTGGTATTCTCACAAGTATAGGCACCGGCCAGGGAGGAGGGGGAGGAGGTCCCGGAGGATTAGGCATGTAAAGATGATCCAACTGTTGTATAAACCTTATTCTTTAGTTAAACTTCCGATCAATATTGTCCGGTTAAATTCAATGTTTTTTATATTTCGTACCTACGGCACTTTTACGCTAATTTTAATTGCCTCTTCTACAAATATTTAGTACCTACGGTACTTTCCTTTAGCCTGGTCAGAGGCTAATTATCTGTAGAAAAAGTCACATGCGAAAGTTTGAGCCCCGCAGGTGGCGATATATCCTTATTCTCTTTAAATTCATCGGTTTTGAAATTTTAAAATATGTGTATCCGCTAATGTACCAAATTCTGTAAATTTGAAGAAAAAACGAGAT
>CAZWIU010000090.1:0-16671 GCA_964634105.1 uncultured Bacteroidales bacterium
GTATTATTCACATTTTCTTTTAACAAGGTGTTTGTTCATAAAAGCTCTTCCAGATCCACTTTTAAGGTATCTCTCAAAATTATATGCCATGTATTTTCCCCGGAATGCACTATAATATACCAGTTGTACCGGCCGATAGGGCATGGTATATGGAACCATCCCATGTTCATGCCGGAATAGCCGATCATTAATATTTTGCGTACATCCTGTATAATAGGTTCCGTTATTCAACAGCAATATATAAACATACCAGAATTCCAATTCCTGAGTGCGGATAGAATCCGCCGAAGCTCGCCGATACATAATCTAATTATTACATCTAACTTAAATAACGGAGCTCGCCTTCGTACTCCTGCGGAGTACTTCGGCGAGCGAAGGCGGAGAGCGAGGGATTCGAACCCCCGGTCCCGCATAAGCAGGACAACAGATTTCGAGTCTGCCCCATTCGACCACTCTGGCAGCTCTCCTGGTTGAAATGCAAAGATATGTAAAATGTGATTCAATGATTACTACATCAGAAAATAGCGATGCCAAAATTTTAATTTCTGAAGTCGGCTACAAAACACTGTATAAATATGCTTCACTTCGGCGTATAAATAAACTCGTCTTATCATACTTAGCAAATTATACCTAACACTATTCGCGGAGCTCGCCTTCGTACTCCTGCGGAGCACTTCGGCGAGCGCCTGCCTGCCGGCAGGCAGGAAGGCGGAAAGAGAGAGGGACTATTTCATGATCCCAACATGGGGAAAACTAAAAACCTTACAAGTGCGGGCTATCGCCCTATCATTTTCTTTTTGCGAAACTGTTCAAATGAATTTGACAGTTCCTCCAAAAGCAAAATGCCCCTTTCAGGGGCACTTTTATGGTTTTTGCGGAGAGAGAGGGATTCGAACCCCCGGTACCTTTCGGTACAACGGTTTTCAAGACCGCCGCTATCGACCACTCAGCCATCTCTCCGGGCGCGAAAATATAACTTTTTTTTATACCTATAACACGAATTGACAAAAAAATAGAAGGATGATGAATGATCCATCTTAAGTCTATAAAATATAAATAATTGTATATAACAAATCACTGGTCAGAGGCTGATTATCTGTAGAAAAAGTCACATGCGAAAGTTTGAGCCCCGTAGGTGGCGATATATCCTTATTCTCTTTAAATGCATCGGTTTTGAAATTTTAAAAAATATTGTAATCGGACAGTGGTGATAAAAAATTTTAACCTTACAGTAGTGATAACAAATAAAAATTATTTTTACATAAGCCGATGCCAGTCCTCAAACCCTACTATTAAAGCTGTTTTAGAAACATGTACTTATAACTGTTTGTATTACTGAATTTTATGAAAATATCTTTTATTAAAAAAGAAAGAGAGGTTACTTCAAAAAAGAATATATAAAGGATGCACTTCCAATATAAAAATGTCTGTATATACTATAAATAGTGGATTTTTTTGACTTTGAAAGTTGCACAACTTGGCAAAAAGTCTATATTTGTATACAAATTTAGAAATAGAAACTTTTACTAACCCTAAATTAATTTATCATGAACAAAGCAGAATTAATCGATGCAATCGCTAGCGGTGCTGGTCTTACCAAAGCTGATGCTAAAAAAGCTCTTGATGCTTTCATTAAAGCTACTACTACTTCTCTGAAAAAAGGTGGACGCGTTGCTTTAGTAGGTTTTGGCTCATTCTCTGTAGCTCAGAGAAGCAAACGTACTGGTAGAAATCCACAGACAGGAAAAGAAATTACCATACCTGCTAAAAAAGTGGTTAAATTCAAAGCTGGTAGCGAATTAGCCGGTGTTGTGAAGTAAGAAAAAAATTACTAATCGGGGAGCAATTTTGCTCCCTTTTTTTTTATTCATGACCGAAGAACTTATTGACTATTTCGGGAACTTCATAACTGAGAGCAGAAAGAAAGCATTTGATAAGGTAATATCACTCCGCACCCGTTATATAACTGTGGTTCTCGAAGATATCTTCCAAACTCATAATGCCAGCGCTGTCATCAGAACCTGCGATTGTTTCGGAATTCAGGATGTTCATATGATTGAGAACAGAAATCGTTTTACAGTGAATGCCGAGATAGCATTGGGCGCTGAAAAGTGGTTGACCCTTAAAACCTATCGTGCACAAAGTCATAATACTCTCAGCGTGATACAATCATTGAAAAAAGAAGGGTATAGAATTATTGCTACTACTCCTCATAAGAAAAGTATAACCCTGAATGATGTTGACCTTAACGCTGGAAAAATAGCCCTTTTGTTCGGAACCGAACTTAATGGTTTATCGGAAGAAGCTTTACTAAACGCCGATGAGTATTTGAAAGTTCCCATGTATGGTTTTACAGAGAGCTTAAATATTTCAGTTACAGTGGCAATAATTATTCATACGCTGATCGAAAGATTGCGAACCTCGGGAATAAACTGGAAGTTGACTGATGATGAACGAAATGAAATAATGCTTGCCTGGTTAAAACGTTCTGTTAAAAACTCCGATCTGATTGAGAAACAATATCTTGTGAAGAGACATAAAGGATATCATACCCCAGGGGACTAAACAGTAGTATCCAATTTTTTTTATATATTTGACTGTTTTTATGACGAATGGATTAATAATGTTGATGAAACCTATCCAACTATGAATTGTATAATTATCGATGATGATCAGATGTCGCGCCGCGTTATCGAAGAATTCGTTGCCCGGACTGATCAACTTAACCTGCTTAGTTCATATGAGAATGCGGTGGATGCAATTAATGCATTCAGCACCGGAGAAGATATTGACCTGATTTTTCTCGATATTGAAATGCCTGAAATGAGTGGGATTGATTTTCTCGAAACTCTGCAAAATCCTCCCCAGATCATCATTGTATCATCAAAAGAGAAATATGCACTCGATGCTTTTAATTATGATGTTACTGATTATCTGCTGAAACCTGTTAACTACAGCCGTTTCTTCAAAGCTATTAATAAGGCAAGTGTAAGATTCAAAAATAAAGTTGATCCCAGGGAAGATGAAATTTTCATTAAGAAGAATTCTGCCCTGGTACGCTTAAAATACAAAGACATCCTTTGGGTAGAGGCATTGGAAAACTATGTAATCTTTAACACATTCGAAGAACGTTATACTATTCACTTCACCATGAAAGCGATCGAAAATAAGCTTCCTACGGGCATATTTACCCGTGTTCATCGCTCCTTTATCGTGAATATCTCTTCCATCAATTTTATTGAAGATAATGCCATCATTATTAAAACAAAAGACGGAGCAAAGACTATCCCTATCGGTAAATCATACAAGGATAAGCTGATGGGAGATATAAATCTTATCATAAAATAAATTTCAATCTTCCCTGTTATAAAAGGTACCCATCTTTTATATATGCGTTTTTATCTGCTTTGTTGTGTTGCAGGTTTGCTTTTATTTTTATCTGCCAATTCGACGATCTTACTGGCAAACCAGGAGGATAGCCTTACATGGGCTGAAAACAAGCTTTATGAAAGCTATCAGCAAATGATGTCACAAAATCCATTTGCACGCCACGAAACTGCTTCTGAATTCTTTCATACTTTTTTCACCACCCTTTCACAATTCGAATCATTCGATTATCCCTTTAATAGACTTGAAAAAATAGGTAAAATTTATTCTCCCGACCACCGGGTAAGAATTTACTCATGGAATATCCCGGTCGATATGAATGAAAACCTTTACTACGGCATCATTCAGTACTACTCCAGGCTCGATAAAAAGTACAGAACGGTCATGCTGAACGATAGTATTCAACTTGGCTTAAACAGAGTATTGGTTCCCTGGAATGAAACACTCTATTTCAAGGTGGTTGAAACGAAACATGCCGGCCAGAAATACTATACCCTGCTTGGGTTTAATTTTAATACTCCTCTGTCAAATAAGAAATCCATAGATATTATTTCGATCGATGATTTTGATAACCTGTACTTTTGTGAAAACCTTTTCTCCATCCAAAATAAGCCCAAAACCAGGATGGAATTTGAGTATAACGAAAAAGTCGTAATGAACCTGCGGTACGATGAAGAAAAAAAAATAATCGTTTTCGATCACCTTTCTCCTTCTAAACCATCGCAAACAGGAAAATATGAATTCTACGGGCCTGATTTTACCTACGACGGACTTAAATTTGAAAAGGGAGTGTGGGTTCTATATTCAAATATCGATATTACAAACTGACATTTTTTTCGGGAATTTACACACTGATTCGTGTTATTGTGACGTAATGACAGTCGTTCTCTCATGGCATACCCTTTGATTACGGCTGTGACAACACATGTCGAACATAAACTTAACGATTATGCAAACCGGAAAAATTGGTGTAACTACCGAGAATATCTTCCCGATCATTAAAAAATTCCTTTACTCCGATCACGAAATTTTTCTCCGCGAACTTATTTCCAATGCAGTGGATGCAACCCAAAAGCTTAAAACATTGGCCAATGTTGGAGATTATAAAGGTGAACTGGGCGATCTTACCATACGTGTAAAGGCCGATTCAAAAAAGGGAACGCTGACAGTATCCGACCAGGGTATCGGGATGACGGAAGAAGAAATCGATAAATACATCAACCAGATTGCCCTGTCGAGTGCGGAGGATTTTCTGGAAAAATATAAGAACCAGGCAAACGCTATCATTGGGCACTTCGGACTGGGTTTTTATAGCTGTTTTATGGTTTCGGATAAAGTCGAGATCGTAACTAAATCGTACCAGGAAAATGCCAAGGCGGTAAGATGGACATGTAATGGCACTCCCGATTATACACTCGAAGATGCCGAAAAAGAAACAAGAGGTACTGATATCATTCTCTATCTCGATAAAGAATCAAAAGAATTCCTCGAAGAAAATAAAATAAACTCCCTGCTTAAAAAATACTGCCGTTTTCTTCCGGTAGAAATCGGCTTCGGTAAGGAGAAAGAGTGGAAAGACGGGAAAGAGGTAGTCCTCGATAAGGATAAAATCATTAACGATACAAACCCCTTGTGGACCAGGAAACCTGCCGACCTGAAAGAGGAAGACTATACGAAATTTTATCGCGATCTGTATCCGTTCAGCGAAGAACCTCTTTTCAATATTCACCTGAACGTCGATTATCCTTTCAACCTTACAGGTATCCTCTATTTTCCGCGCATTAAGAACAACATTGAAATCCAGAAAAACAAGATACAACTCTATTGTAACCAGGTTTTTGTTACGGACATTGTGGAAGGTATTGTCCCCGAATTTCTGACACTGCTGCATGGTGTGATCGACTCGCCCGATATTCCGCTGAATGTTTCCAGAAGCTACCTGCAGAGCGATTCGAATGTTAAGAAGATATCGGCCCATATCACAAAGAAAGTCGCCGACCGCCTGGCTGAGATATTCAAGAACGACCGCCAGCAGTTTGAAAAGAAATGGGACGACCTGAAGCTATTCATTGAATATGGGATGATCACAGAGGAGAAATTCTACGAAAAAGCCGAGAAGTTTGCCCTCCTGAAGAATAGCGATGGTAAATATTTTACGTTGGATGAGTACCAGAAACTGATCAAAGAAAACCAGACGGATAAGAATAAAACACTCATCTACCTTTATGCAACCGATGTGGAAGAACAGCATAGTTTCATCGATGCTGCAAAATCGAAGGGCTACGACGTTCTGATAATGGATGGCCAACTCGAAACACATTTCATTAACCACCTTGAACAGAAACTGAAAGATTCACGATTTACGCGTGTCGACGCCGATGTGGTTGATAAACTGATCGAGAAAGGTGAAAACAAGGAATCAAAACTTTCCACTAAGCAACAAAATAGGCTCATCCCAGTGTTCAGAAGCCAGCTTCCCGAAAAGGCCAACTATATCGTGATGTTTGAGGCGATGAGTGAGAACGATTCACCCATTCTGATAACCCAGTCGGAGTTTATGCGGAGAATGAAAGATATGTCGTCGCTTGGAGGTGGCATGAATTTCTACGGACAACTGCCCGATAGTTACAACCTGGTGGTAAATTCAAATCACCCGCTGGTACTGAAAATTAATGAATCGCTGGAGAAGAAACATCTGGAGGATCTCGATAAAATAGATGAAAAGATCAAACCTCTGAATGATGGCAAAGCAGAAATAGACAAAGCCAATAAAGATAAAAAAGAGGAAGAAATCAAGCAGGAAGATAAAGACCGGGTTGAAGAACTCAATAAGAAAATTAAAGAACTGGAAGACAAAAAAGAAAAAGTACTCCAGAAGTTCGGCAGCAGCGATAAAAAAGTCCGCCAGCTGATTGACCTGGCGCTTCTGGCAAACGGTATGCTCAAAGGGGAAGAGCTTACCAAGTTTGTGAAGAGAAGCATCGAGCTGATGTAGAATATTCTCACTCAACAATACGTAGTTAAAATAGTAGTAACCACAGAGGACACAAAGTCCCGAAGCATCGGGAGCACAGAGTTCACAAAGGATATCCTGAGATTTAAAATTTCTTGGTGAGCTTTGTGTTTAGATTGTGTCCATTGTGGTTAAACTTATTATTAAGGAGGCTCCTAAAATATTATTACCTTTGTTAGGTTCAATTGATTATTTACTTCTATAAAAAACTAAGAATGGAGCACATTGCAGCGAGGGTAGCAAATCTTGAAGAATCGGCAACCATAGCCATGAACCAGGCAAGCCGCGATCTGAAAGCAAAAGGAGTAGATGTAATTAACCTGAGTGTTGGCGAGCCCGATTTCAATACTCCTGATCATATTAAGCTGGCTGCAATAAATGCCATTAACGATAATATTTCTTTCTATCCTCCCGTTCCGGGTTTTCCTGCATTGCGCGAGGCTGTCGCTGCCAAACTTAAAAGAGAGAATAACCTCGATTATAAGCCTGAACAAATTGTTGTTTCGGCAGGCGCAAAAAATGCCCTGGCCAATGTAATTCTCTGCCTCATCGAAAAGGGCGATGAAGTTATTATCCCTTCTCCTTACTGGGTGACTTATTCCGAACTGGTAAAACTTGCCGAAGGGGTAAATGTTGTTATCCGGGGAACTATCGAAAACGATTTTAAGGTCTCTGCCGGACAGATTGAAGAAGCGATAACACCAAGGACACGAGCTATACTACTCTGCTCTCCTTCTAACCCGACCGGAAGTGTGTATACCCGCGAAGAACTCGCTTCCATTGTAAAGGTGCTGGAAAAATATCCTCAACTATTTGTTATTACCGACGAGATCTATGAACATATCAATTTTGTCGGGAAGCACGAATCCATTGCACAGTTCGATTCCATTAAAGACCGGGTGGCGCTGATCAATGGCGTTTCAAAAGCCTATGCCATGACCGGCTGGCGTATTGGTTATTCAGCTACACCCTTGTGGCTGGCGAAAGCATGCGCCAAGTTACAGGGACAAATTCTGACCAGCTCAACAACCATTGCCCAGATGGCCGCTATCGAAGCCATGAACGGCGACCAGCAGTGTGTCAACGATATGTTGAAAGCTTTTACACGCAGGAAGGAGCTGATCATGAAACTGCTGAAGGATGTTCCGAATATCCAGGTATCGAATCCCGGCGGGGCATTCTATGTTTTCCCGAAAGTCGATTACTATTTCGGTAAATCCTTCAACGGTAAAAAAATAAATAACGCTGACGAGTTGTGCCTGTATCTTCTAACTGAAGGACATATAGCGACTGTTGCCGGCAGCGCTTTCGGCGAACCCACCTGCATCCGTATCTCTTTTGCCACCTCCGATGATAAAATCACGGAGGCTGTAAAAAGGTTTAAGGAAGCGTTGGGGAAGCTGGATTAAAAATCTTTAAAACTTTATTGTCCAGCTGACTGAAGGCATGATCATAAAAAAACTTCGTTGATACACAGCCCACTCAGGATCCAGATCAGTATTTTGATTCTTGTCATCAACATAGTAGTAAAAAGGATTCCTGCGATTGTAGGCATTATAAATATCAAAACTCCAGGTACGTTCGCTTTTCTTTTTTACTCTTTTCCAATTTAGGGCTAAATCAAGCTTATGGTAATTGCGCATTCTGAAACCATTCTTCCCTTTGTAAATTTCAATATAAGTATCAAATTCAAAATTGCCAGGTATTCCACTCTCATCTTCGTTTGAATTGTAACTGTCAGCTTCGTCGATAGCCTTATAATAAGCAACCGGAAAGGTAATTGCATTGCCCGTGGCAAATACCCAAGAAGCGGAAAAATCAAAATGCTCGTTTATTTTAAAGTTGTATACTATGCTGACATCGTGCGTACGATCGTATGTAAACGGATATTCTTTACCCTCATTAATATTTTCGAATTGGCGGGTAGTGCGAGAAAGAGTGTAACTTATCCATCCGGTAGACCTGCCTGATATTTTCTGCAACAAAAATTCAATTCCGTACGATCTGCCATGGCCGCCTGTTTCAATGTGATCCTGCCAATCATTACTTCCCCTGATGGTATTATAGCCTTCCTTATAATCGATCAGGTTATACATATCCTTATAGTATGCTTCAATTGATAATTCGAATCCTTTTTCACTAAAATTTTCGACAAATCCAATAACATATTGATCTGAGTTCTCAGGCACAAGTTTCCTTGTGATAGGAAGCCAAAGATCGGAACTGAGTCCCATCCCTGAATAGGCTAACAAGTGAACATTCTGAACCATGCGTGAATAGGATAATTTAATTGACATCGATGAATTGAATGGCAGATTTAATAGTATCCTTGGTTGAAGCGAAAAAAAGGAAGTATCATCGGTAAAAAAATTCCCTGACCTCAGCCCGGCATTAATACCAATATATCTGCCCAGGTATGATTCGGCCTCAAGATAAAAACTGCTCTCCAGCATTGTCAGATCCTGCAGATTGTGACTTTCTTCCTGCGTGGTCAAATGAATTTCTTCAGATTCCGGAATAAAATAGTTGTACGATTGTTTTAACCCTGCCCGAAGATTTAATGATGACAATGCTTTATACTCCAGATCGTACTTAACCGAATATTCATGCACCGATGATTTGAATAATGAGGAATAAGAAGCTGATGTTGAATCTGAATTATCCGCGTATCCGCTTATCGTTTTATACCGAAAGCGGGAATAGTTAACCGTAGTATTTGAGAATATGCGAGGGCCAATGATGTGATTCCAGCGAAATACTCCTATGATATTGCCCCAACGATAACGAGACCAGGCTTTTTCATCGGTAAAAAACAATTCACTCTGATACTTCAATCTTAATATATCTTCTCCGGAATAAAAACTAGCAAAAATCCGGTTCCTGGAATTAATAATACGGTTAAACTTTCCATTTATATCCCAAAATGTATAACCCATCCATGCATCGCCAACCAAAATATAAGTTAACGGTTGCATAATAAGATCATACATAAAACGTCGAACCGAAATAAGATATGATGAAGTGTCTTTTCTTATTGGCCCTTCATATAAAAATTTTGAAGTCACTAACCCTAAAGTCGCTTCACCATGGTTATTACGCATATCCCCTTCACGCATTCTCACATCGATTACCGACGACAACCTACCCCCATAGCGGGCAAGAAAACCACCTTTATATGCCTGCACACTTTGTAAAGCGGAAGCATTAAAAACCGAAACATAATCACGAAGATGGTTCACATAAAAAAGAGGAACATCATCGAGAATAATCAGGTTCTGGTCGCTGCCGCCACCCCGGACAAAAATACCGCTGCCTGCTTCGTTGCCCGATTTTATACCGGGCATCAACTGAAGCGCTTTTAATATATCGGTTTCGCCTCCTAATGCAGGAAGTGACGATACCTGTTTCATCGGTATCTCGGTAAGGCTCATCTCCAGCCTCCGGTTTATTGGCAAACGGCCTGTTACAGTTACTTCTTCAATTCTGAGTGCTGAAGGTTTAAGGAGAAAACTTATCATCGTATCACATTTCGCTGAAATACTCAATGTTGCGATTTCATACCCCAGAAAATAGCAGGAGACAGTATTTAAACGTCCCGAAGGAAGCTGAAAAGAGAAAAAACCATAGCTATTACTTATAGTTCCATTAACATTATCATTAGTTGAAAGGTATGCACCGGGAAGACGTTCAAGTGATGCCTCATCAGCCACAAATCCGCTTACCCTTATATTCTGAGCCTGTAAATTAATAACATATATGTTGAACAAGACTGCCAATAAGAAGATTATTATCGGTTTTACATTATTGAAATAATGCATACAATCTTTTAATGAAAAGGATAATTTATTATACATAATCTTATTGAAGGGTATCATAACTCGAACTATAGCCGGCAAAGATGCCGTACCCATTTTCTATATTAGAATACATTGGTAAGGGATTGCCCATACCATCCCAGATATCGCTGCATTGATTTTCCACATGCCTGATTAGTCTCTTTTTATAAGCGTAAAATTCCTTACTTATTGATCTTAGTTCCAAGATGTAGTCAATATCCAAAAGACCATTACTATTTATTATAATAGGAGATATAAGAATTTCAATTGTGTACCCACTACCATCAATACCCTGATCCCTGAAAAGAGTGGTTTGGGGATAAAAGTCATAATCTCCTTCCCGCAGACATATGGTATCAATACTTGATGAACTAATAATATATGAAGGGTCGTCCAGATTGCGAACTATGATTTCATAGTAATTGTCTTTTCCGGCCGGATCATAAAATGAAAATTTAATTTTAGAAATAGGATATCCGCTTTCATCAAATCCAATATTTCTATACAGTGATGAATTTGTAATATTAACGGGTGAAGGCGCTGAATTGGAGGCCATGACAGCAGGGAAACCATCACATTCGACATGAAGAGAATATATTGTTTCCGCTAAAACTGTGTAATGAGGACTAATATATATCCCATCTTCAGTATATACAAGCGTGTCGGCAATAACGTCATCTGCATATAATAAAACAAGCGCATTGTCCTGGTCTTTATCTTCATTATCATAAAGCGAAGCACTGGCTGATACCTTTACTCTACAGACTTCTTCCGGTGTAAAAAAACAATTCACCACCAGCAGGCTTTCATGATCAGGTAAATCAATAAGGATTTCCTTACGGCAGGAATTAAGAATAAATATCAATAATAAACCAAAAATCACAGGTTTCATATTGCATATATTAAGATTATTCTTTTGTTTTTGTATTTTACTATTCATTCACTAGATACTTTCCTGAACATACAGTCTTCAGAGTTTTATTTGGCATATAACACCAGCAATATTAATATGCCCCTTTACCTTACTCATCGATGAGATACAGTATTTCAGACCGACTGAAACTCTTTGTGAAATATCAACTGAGTAACCGAGACTAGCAAAACAGCCAATATTATAGGTTGATGTTTCAATAACTAATGGATATGAGGAATTATTATGTTGCAGTTCTCCTATCGACTTAGAATCTATAAACCAGCTTATGCACATGCCCGAGGCAATTTGCAGGTTGTTAATCTTTATGAGTCTGATTTGAATATCCGGCCCAATTTCCCAGCCGACGAACTGAAAATTAGGACGATATGTTGTGCTTTTTTCCCTGCCATTTGCCATAGTAAGGTTATTTAATATTCCTACGCTCTTGTATAAAGAAAACCTGAAATCTGTGCTAAGAAATACACCTTCAAGTGACTTGGCATAATTACTATAGCCAGCAGCACACTGCATGGAAAAAGAAAATTTTTTCAACGGAATCGATTGAGCCAGTGGCTGGTTAATGTAATAAACGATGAGAAGAAGAATAAAAGATATTTTTCGCATCACTCAATTATAGTTAAAAGAGAAAAAAGTAGGTATGCTTTTTTCTCTTTAATTATTCTGTATTAATCGCAATCCCCTGTTTTCCAATGTCGAAAATATTGTTGTCCGTTTGGTGTGAAATCCCACCAACCGCAATCTATTGAAAGAGCACTCCATTGTTTCAGCGGTCGCATACCTGAGTAAAATGTATAAATGATATTTTTCGTATCCCCGTCTCCGGATATGCTACTGCCTGCATGAATTGTTCCCTCGTCTGCACTGTTCTTCCATGTAACATCTGTATTTAAATTGATAATAGTAATAATGCCACCTCCTCCTGTGAACATTTTATTTATTTCTGCTTTCAATTTAAAGTATATACCAAACTTCATGTAATGCAAAACTGATTCAATTTCATACCCGTTATAAAGCAGAGATTTATGATAATGCTTGAAACTGGGACAATTGCCTCCCCATTTAAGAGATGATTCATTATCTATATCCAGCACATCATCATCAAAGCTATACGTTGATATCTCCTTGGTATTAGTTTTACCTATACTTTGGTTCTTATTGAAAACATCAGAAGAAATAACGTAAACCTGTTCCTTTTTTGTATCAATTTCATAAACTTTATCGCCAATCTTTATTCTGGCATCAGGATTTAGAAGGGTGGCAAACAAGTCATCATCAACCGGAATATTAACATAACTATTACTCTTTGAATAATATGTCCTCATCGAAATGAAACCGATTTGAGATTCAAACCTGTCAAAGTCTTTATTATCTATGCTGTTTAAGAAGGAGATAGCTGCCTCATAATCACTTACAGATCTAAAAGCAAGCATGTTATCTTCAACAGTATAGTTAAATTGAATATCAAAGCCTTGCATGTTTTCCTTTTGATGAATATCATTATCCTTTGACTCTTCGTCCTGACAAGAATAACTTACACTTATTATGAATCCCAAAAAGATAAATGATAGAATATTATGTAGTCTTTTCATTTTTATTACTTTTATTTAGTTGAACTTCGGTTTGACCCCCTCATCCCGTAATAGATTCAGCAATCGATGAAAGGATGGGGGTTTTTATTACTGTTTGCTTTGGTTCGGAGAGATGAGCATAGTGTAATGTATAACTCCCGCTATGTGACCTGCCTTGCAGGTGTTTTAGCAATCGGATAACGCTATTTTTTTCGAATAACCGTTTTATTTTATTGAATTATTTATTCCTAAGCAGATTCCTGCAATAGTATCCATTTGTATCCATAACAATCCCTGCATTGACCGTTGGATTTCATGGCCCAACACTGCATTAATCTGTTGAATATCCACTCTTACTGCATTTGCCCCCTAACATTCTCTTCCTAATGTGCAGTTACATCTTTTTCTTTCCGATAAAAATTGTTGGCACAATATTCTGAAGTTTCCTTCTGCTTCATCGCTGCAATTTCTATTTTTTTTTTGTTTTCAAAGTTTTGAGAGGAAATTTTACTAACTATTTTTCTGATAGCATATCCATGAACTTTACGCTAGTCCCCTAGAAGCCATAGGACATACTAACCACCAATGGTGGTATATAAACCTGTATCCGTATCTCATTTGCCACCTCCGACGATAAAATTATGGAAGCAGTCAGAAGATTAAAGGAAGCGTTGGGGAAACTGGAATAGAATTACCTAGAATTTTATTGTCCAGCTGACAGAAGGCATGATCATAAAATAGCTTTTCTGGTATATGGCCCATTCAGGTTCAAGACCGGTGTTCATATTAATGTCGCGAACATAATAATAAAAGGGATTCTTTCGGTTATATGCATTATAGATATTGAGGCTCCATTTCCGTTCGCTTTTCTTTTTAGTCCTCTGCCAGCTAATCGCCAGGTCCATTTTATGGTAACTACGCATCCGAAAACTGTTCTTACCTTCATAGATTTCTATATATGTATCATATGTAAAAGCATCCGGATCTCCGGGATTATCGTCCCACCAATGATAATTATAGTTTTCATCAATACCGTAATAATATGCAACCGGTAAGGTTATTGCATTACCTGTCGCAAAAACCCAAGAAGCGGAAAAATCAAAATGTTCGTTAATTTTAAAGTTGTATACTACGCTGACATCGTGCGTACGATCGTATGTAAAAGGATATTCCTTCCCCTCGTTAATATTTTCGAATTGGCGGGTAGTGCGAGAAAGAGTGTAACTTATCCATCCGGTAGACCTGCCTGATATTTTCTGCAACAAAAATTCAATTCCGTACGATCTGCCATGGCCGCCTGTTTCAATGTGATCCTGCCAATTATTACTTCCCCTGATAGTATTATAGCCTTCCTTATAATCGATCAGGTTATTCATACTCTTATAATATGCTTCCAGGGAAAGCTCTATTCCTTTTTTACCAATGTTCCTGGTAATACCAAAAACATACTGATCCGATTTCTCAGGCTTCAGCTTTTTGGTAATCGGTAGCCACAAATCGGAACTAAGTCCCATGCCTGAGTATGCAAGCTGGTGAATATTCTGGTTCATCCTGGAATACGAAAACTTTATCGACATATTAGTAGATACGAGAAGATTGCATAATAAACGAGGTTGAATCGTGAAGAATGAAGTATCATCTGCAAAATAATTACCTACTCTTAAACCGGCATTAATTCCAATGATGTTACCTCCCTTCATTTCATTTTCGATATAATAACTGCTCTCAAACATGGTAAGGTCCTGTAAATTATAACTTTCTTCTTCTCCTGTTAATTGAATTTTTTCAGATTCAGGAATAAAATAGTTATAAGCCTGTTTGAATCCGGAACGAAAATTCATGAAGGGTAATGCCTTATATTCCAAATCATATTTCATGGAAAATTCATGAACCGATGATTTAAATATCGTAGTATATGAAGTTGAAGCAGAATCTTCATCTTCATTATATCCCATCGTTGTTTTATATCGAAAGCGTGAATAGTTGACCGTTGTATTAGAGAACATTCTCGGCCCTATCAAATGGTTCCAGCGAAATACTCCCATAATATTGCCCCACCGATAACGGTTCCATGCTTCTTCATCTGCGTTAAGAAGTTCGTTTTGGTATTTGTATCTTAACACATCTTCACCTGAATAGAAACTCGCATATATCCGGTTCTTCGGGTTTATTATGCGGTTGAATTTTCCATTTACATCCCAGAATGTATAGCCCACCCATGCTTCACCTATTAAGGCATAGGTTAATGGCTGCATAATTAAATCGTACATAAAACGGCGGATTGAAAAAAGATATGATGAAGTGTCTTTTCTTATTGGCCCTTCATATAAGAATTTTGAAGTCACTAATCCCAACGTTGCCTCTCCATGGCTTTTACGCATATCCCCTTCACGCATTCTCACATCGATTACCGACGATAACCTGCCACCAAAACGGGCAGGAAAACCCCCTTTGTATGCCTGTACACTTTGTAAAGCGGAAGCATTAAAAACCGAAACATAATCACGAAGATGGTTCACATAAAAAAGAGGAACATCATCGAGAATAATCAGGTTCTGGTCGCTGCCGCCACCCCGGACAAAAATACCGCTGCCTGCTTCGTTGCCCGATTTTATACCGGGCATCAACTGAAGCGCTTTTAATATATCAGTTTCACCGCCTAAAGCAGGAAGCGAGGATACCTGTTTCATAGGAATTTCAACCATACTCATTTCTAGCCTACGGTTAATCGCAAGTCTGCCGTTTACAATTACTTCTTCCAGATCTAATACAGATGGACTAAGAAAGAAGTCTATTGTTGTATCCCGATTTGAGGAAACATTCAGTGATATATAATCATATCCCATATAGAAGCAGGTTATTTTAATTTTTTGACCTTTCGGAACCGGAACAGAATAATATCCATATCCGTTACTGATTATTCCCCCTGAGTTTTCATTAATAGAAATGTGTGCCCCCGGGAGCCTTTCAAATGATACCTTATCAATAACAAAACCGCTGATATGTATATATTGAGTTTTAGCCTGAAATGAAATTATACTTATCAGGATTAGCAGGATGAATTTACAAAAGAATTTAATACTCCGGAATATATGCATAGAATATTGAGATCAACGAAATAAATGTTATAGGTTTAATAAAGTGTATCATAACTTGAGCTGTAGCCGGCAAATATGCCATAACCATTTTCAATATTTGAAAACATGGGCAAAGGGTTTCCCATACCGTCCCAAATATCGGAATATTGATTTTCGGTATGTCTGATCAGTCTTTTTTTATAAGCATAAAACTCGGGACTGATTGTACGTAATTCCATTAAATATCGTATATCATCAGAATCACTATAATGGGTAAAATATACTTCAAGTGTATACAATAATCCATCAATCCCATGATCTGTAAAAAGCGCTGTTCCCGGATAAAAATCGTAATCTCCTTCACGAATAATTATTGTATCACTACTTATAGGTCTTAAATAATTGTAAGATTCATCAAGTACGCGAATAATTAATTCGTAGAAATTATCTATACCCGGAGGGTCCTGAAATGAAAAAACTGCCTTTGCATAGGAATAACCATCTTCATTATAACCTCCATTCCTGTCAAACGAAGAGTTATGAATGGGAACAGGTGATGGAGCTATATTTTCGGCACGTGCAACCGGAAAACCGCTGCTTTCCACCCGAAGTAAATAAACAGTCCCTGTAACAGGAAGATAAGGAGCAACATATAATCCTTCTTCAGTATAAATGAGGGTATCTCCAATAAGATCATCAGCAAAAAGCAGCACCAGGGCGCTATCCTGTTCTTTATTCCCTCCGTCGTATAGCCATGAACTGGCCGAAACCTTCACTTTAAATGTATCCTCAGGCGAAAAGAAACAATTCACCACCAGCAGGCTTTCATGATCAGGTAAATCAATAAGGATTTCCT
>CAZWIU010000091.1:0-16622 GCA_964634105.1 uncultured Bacteroidales bacterium
AATTGTAATACAAACATTTATCTACTTTGAAATAAAAAATCAGCAAACCCTAAATAGTTATATTGAAATTATCTGAAGAAGTATAATAACGAAAAGTTACAAAAAATAATAAATCTTTTATTTTGTCTTCAATTAATTTTATACTATGGAATAAACTATTGATTTAAGAAGGACCAGTCATGATACGGAAAAATCGGATGCCGGTTACAGCGGTTATTGTTCTGAGATCAATATTTTTTTAAGACATTCCAGAAAATTACTGATATCCTCTTTTGTCAGATGTCTTGTCAGGGTGATCCGTATACCTTCACTTCCCTCAGCAATTGCTGGATGTCCAACTGCCATAGCAAAAAAACCAGATTCAATTAACTTCTTTAAGATAGCATACGTGACTTCAAGTTTTCCTGTATTTAACAGTTGGATGGGAGTATCATCTTGAGTAACAATGGGTATTTCCAACTCCTTGCTCTTTGTTCTGAAGAAGCGAATACGTTCAAGCAGTTCATGTTGAAAGTTTACGAGTTCTGGCGATACATGTATCCTGGCGCTTGCTATTAGCGCTCCGAGCATAGGTGGATGTATTGGACCGGAAAAAATCAATGTCTGCCCTGTAAGTCTTAGCATGTTGGCTATTTTTTCGTTATTTACGATCAGACCACCGCCTGAACCGGCGAACGATTTGTTAAACGAAACGGCCACGATTATTTTATCGTGTAAGCCGTTGCTGCCTATAACATAACCCGAACCGTGTTTTCCGCACCAGCCAACACCATGCGCATCGTCGATATAGGCATAGAAATTTTCCTCTTCATCCAGTAATTGGTAAAGCTCAGCAATATTACACCCGTTTCCGTGAATACTGTATATGCCGTCTGCGCAGTACCATATATTTCTATAACCTTCCCTTTTCAACCGGGAGACGAGATATTTTAAAAAAACGATATCGTTATGTTTTGTTATGATAACAAACGTTCCGTTAGCTTTACAGAGCTGACTTGCCATACGGACACTATTATGCACATAGCCGTCAAGTATTATTGCATCTTTTTCATCTATAAGCACGGGTAAAGCAGAACAATGGGCAAGGGTAACAGTTGGGAATACTACCTGGTAACCCGGGAATATTATGCTGAGGTATTGTTCAAATTCTTTATAGAGAGGTGAAGATAACATAGCACGGGACATTGAGTTTTGTACCCCGTATTTGCTGGCGGCCTCAATCGCGCCCTTGACTAATTCTTCATGCGTTTCAAGGCCCAGGTAGCTGCAACTTGCGAAATGGAGCAACTCACGTCCTCTGACAGTAATGGTACGGCCATTATAACCCGGATCTTCATAATATTGAAATACACAACCATTCTCCTGCATATATGTTGCGTTATGAAAGAGTTTACCGGGTTCTATATTAAATTTATTCATAGTAAGGGATTTCAATTCTTATTTATTCGAATAGCCATATTTTAGGTAAAATGGTATTATTTATATTGTCGAAGCACCACTTCTTATAATCCAGCTGAGCTTTGGTAGATGAATCAATCAGCTTGATCACGGAACCGACAATCTGTCCCTGAAGAACAGAATCTTCACTGTAAATCTTTACACTACTAGCATTCTTGTTGATTTTCATCAATCGTTCCAGCTTTTTGGGATATACATTATTACCTGCCACATTGATCATATCTTTTTTGAGTCCGGTAAAGTAAATGAAACCCTGTTTATCTTTTTTCCCATAGTCGCCGGTATAAAGCCAGCCATCCTTTATGGTTGCTGATGTTATTTTCTCATGGTTGAAATAACCCTTAAACACCAGGTCGCCTTTTACGCATATTTCACCTTCCTCATCCGGTTGGCATTCTTTGCCAAGCGCGTCCGTAATCCTGATTTCAGAACCTGCAATTGGCTTACCGACACTACCAAAGACAGGATCTTCATCGATATTATTCAGCGTGCAGGCAGGAGAACTTTCTGTAAGTCCGTACCCTTCACGGATTTTATGACCCGTATTACGATAGAAACTATCATACACGAAAGGTGTGAGTTTTGTCCCGCCTGAAATGAGGATCTTAACCTGGCTCAGTAAAACTTTCGCGCCGGGACATTTTCCAAGCAGGTAGTAAATGGAAGGTATGGAATATACATGAGTAACTTTATAGTTCGAGATATCAGCAATGATATCGGTTATTTTGAGGATATTTATTTCCGAAATGACAGCTGTTCCGCCTGAATGAGTCGCAATTAATGCCCCTTGCACAAGTCCGAACAAATGGCAAAGAGGGAGCAATGCAAGGGTAACTGTACTTTGGTTCAGATGATTAATCTTAATGATGTCGGTAATTTCGGCCAGGAGATTCTTTTCGGTAAGCATTGCACCTTTGGAAAACCCATCTTCGGCATTCGTAAAAACAATAGTACATACATCAGTCAGGTCGGAATGAATAACAAACGATTTGCTTAACCTGCGGAAAACAATCTCCTCCTCGTAATTAAATGTAAGCGTATTATTGTTCAGCAGTAGTATAGCCGCCGGATCGACATCTTCTATTATTTCGGTAAGCTCAATTGGCCTGCATGCCGGATCGATTATTACGGCAATTTTCCCGGCTTTCAGGATGGCATAATAGGCAATGATGGTTTTAATATGATTATAGGCTGCAAGCAATATAAACGGCGAAGATGAATAACAATTCTTAAGCAAAAAATTCGCGAGGTGCTGAATAGCATCATCTATTACTTTCCGATCATACCGTATCCCTTTGAAGAATAGCTGTTTGAAATTCAGGTTAAGCAATATTCCCGGACTGTTCATATAGTTTCACTTGCATTTTAAAATTTACAGAATTCATTTCTTGTACTTTCAAATTTCCTACTGCATACCAAAACCCGAATCGCTGTTTCGACAAATTGCATCTGTCTGCTATCTATTAACCATATAGTTAATGAACTGTTCATGCTTTCCGGAATTTAATTCATGCTTATAAACTCAACCTTTTTGCGAATGAAGAGATTGAGTATAAATATTTTTAAAATGGAGCAATTTCTTTAGGTAAAATTCCTCAGAGTTCAGTTGTTTATATGCCCTGGCAATACCTTCTTCAAATTGATCAGTTGTTATGTTCGGATGCTTGATGGTTACATCAAATGATGTATACTCCTCCCATGGTTTATTCAGAATTCTCTTTTCCGAAAGAAGTCGCTCTCTTAGTTCGGTTCCAGGGAAAGGAGTCAGAATTGTAATTTGCGTATTATAGAGCACATTTTTAGTTGAAAATTCAACGATTTTATCAAAGACGTCAGCATCATCATCATCCAGTCCCGTAATAAATGCGCCCATTACCCCAATTCCATGCGACTGGATTATTTTAATATACTCGGGCAACTTGCGTAAATATTTTTTCTTCTTGTTTTTCTGGTCGATGCCTTCGAGATTTTTTTCTGAAAGACTCTCGATCCCTATAAAAAGAATATTGCAGCCACTTTGTTTCATCAATTTCAGAAGCTCACTGTTCTCGGCAACTGAGATATCTGTTTGTGCCAGGTAGCGTATTTTATATGGAGTAATTCTTTCGAGCAACTCCCTGGCATATTTCCTGTTAACAAACATGTTATCATCAGAAAAATTAATTCTTGAAGTTGGGTATAACCTGATGAGATATTCTATTTCAGCGATCACCTGATCGATTGATTTATGACGGTATTTATTTCCGAATATCCGGGACGAAGCACAAAAATTACAATTAAAAGGACATCCCCTTGTTGTTTGTATCCAGTGTCCTCCATAGTTTTTGTTTCTCAACAGGTCATAGCGGGGTACAGGAAGTTTCTTAAGGTCGGTTAATTGCGTTGATCTGTAGAAGGGCTTCAGTTCATTTTTTGAGGCATCGTTGATAAGCTCATTCCACACATTCTCTCCTTCGCCAATAACCACGCTATCGGCGTGATCTTTTACCTCTTCGGGTAGTATTGTGGCATGTATTCCGCCGATGACAACCGGTACAGATTGTTTTTTCCAACGATCGGCTATCTGGTACACACGTGTGGCCTGCTGTGTCATACAGGTAATACCTACCAGATCATATTTCACCGAGAAATCAATCGCTTCTATATTTTCATCAATAATTTCCACATCATGTTCCTTCGGTGTGATAGATGCAAGAATGCATAAGCCCACACTAACTCCTGACCAATCCTTGCGATATGCTTCGGTAAATGTTGAAAGGCCCCAGAATTTTGAGAGCTCTTTATTTTTACTAATAAATACCGATTTGGGAGAAATTAAGGCAATTCTCATAAGTATACTTATCTTATCAATCCCCGATGGTGAAACAAGTTCTGTAACGTAATAACCTGCTTCAAGGCAGTCTTTTTTGTATGCAGTACCTCCGGTATAACGCGGGTAATTCCAAGGCTCATTTTTTCAATTCCGGATCTATTACAAAAATCTTTCTTAGCTGAAAATTCAGTACAAGGCAACACCCACTTTAGCAGGATCAAAACTGATTTTATAGATAACCTGAAAGATAAACGGCTAATGGGAATGCTGTCAGGGTATAAAGATCCTGAAACAGGTTCAAAGGCTAAGCATATACTCCTGATTTGTCTTAGAAAATGGTACATTATATCAGGATATAACAATATTCCGGGACTATTCATGGATAATTATTTTGGGATCAGTGTTAACAATCGGGCAAATTAGTTACTCTTTATGTTTTTAAGTTGTTCACCAAGTAACCTAAAGAATGTATTACCGTTCCGGACAGTCATCAGACTTAGAGGTAATTCAATATTGAATTCTTCTTCCAATGCTGCAAAAAATTCCACCACCTGGATGGAATCAAGAATAATCTGGGATGATAAATCATCGTCCAGGTTAATATTCTCATAATTCCGCCCCGTAATTCTGCTTAAAATAGCAAAAACTCTGCTTTTGGTCTCTTGATCCATGTTTAAAACCTATCTTGTTACTGTATGATTACAACCATCCATTGCTACACAGATAATATGAAAACAGTTCATATTATCATCGAATCGCAAATTGTTTTTGGATATAAACCAATAACTCCCGGATAGTATGTAACCATCTATACTACAGATATTCGTAGTCTGGTCTGTGTAAAGATGCGGGAAGATAGAAAAAAAATGAGAATAACAAAAGAATTCTTTATGAACATATCGACTGACCTGACGAGTGATAATTTTATTCGATTCAGATCAGAGGCTTACGATATTATTATTGAGTTATGAGGGTGATTTCGATAACGTTAAAGTCTTATTTAAATCCATACGCCGGATTTTTATTATCGAACTCAAGGGTTTTGAAAGCCGGATTGATTACAATATCGGAATATATATATTCTTCAAAAAGCCCTTTATCATCATAAGCTTTTACGCAAACAGGCAGCATCTTGATATTATCGATGTACAATACAATTTGTTTGGCGTAATCGGACGGTACCAGTATTTCAGTACCTGGTTTTACTTCATCGAATGATTTAAGTTGTGGGTTTTTCTCAAATATCAGGTAATCGCAAACCTTGAATTTTCGTGAGAGTGTTTCCAGGTTTTCGCCGTTTTGAATTTTATAAGTCTGGTAACTGAAATTTGGGTTATCGAGTATTATCTTATAACAATTAATTCCGTTAAACTTTACCAGTCCCTCATATTTCCAACTGGCAGCAAAGTTTTTATACTTATTCCACAGATGCTCTAACACATCGAGCATAAAAGAATAACCGGCTTTCATGATAGAATGATGATTTCCTTTCCGTACGGTATTCCCAAGCGGATCGAGCCTGAAACAACAAAAAGCTCGCGTATTCCGGTTTATCAGCACTTTCCCATTGTTCTCCCCTGTGGCATACAAAAGCTCCAGGCCATTATAAGGGAATGACTGTTTCATATATACCTTATAGGGATTGAAATTAACTTTAAACTGGGTTCTTTTCTGAATAACTTCACCATCGATACGCTCCTTCATATCCATGGTAACGCTAAGTGTTTTGATCGATCTGTTCTGATTGAAAACTTTCTCAAGGATATTACATTCATCAGAATTGTCCGGACTTGCAGATGATCGTCCAGGGATTAATAAAAAGATAATAAGAAAAAAGGCGGGGAAGTGAGTGCACTGAAAAATCCGGTTCATAATTATGTAATCGTTAGGTAGCCGAAATTTTTTCAAGTTTTTTATTTGCCGTTTCCCAGTTAACGATATTCCAGAATGCGTCTATAAATTCTGCACGCCGGTTTTGATATTTAAGATAATATGCGTGTTCCCATAAATCCAGACAAAGCAGGGGAGTACCCCTTTTTTCCGGTGGCAGGATATCCATAACAGGATTATCCTGATTTGCCGTGGAAACAATTTTTACTGTGCCATTGTCAATTACAAGCCACGTCCATCCTGATCCAAAAACAGCCTTAGCCTCGGAATTGAATTTATCCTTAAAAGCTTCAAATGATCCGAAGTCTTTCTTGATGAGATCACCTATCGGTCCGCCAGGTAAACCTCCACCTTGCGGCGATAAGCTTTTCCAGAATATCTTATGGTTTAAAAAACCTCCTCCGTTATTTACGATTGCTTTGTTGTATTTGGATGCTTCCGAAAGAATTTCACGGGCACTGGAAGGATTAAGCCCGGCTTCGCGCAATGCGGCGTTAAATTTCTCGGTATAATTTGCATGATGTTTCGTATGATGGATCACCATGGTCTCTTTGTCAATATAAGGTTCTAATGCGTCGTATGCATAAGGAAGCTCAGGCAGAAGAAATTCTTTTTGTGGCTGAAACAAACCTGATCTTCGTCCTGCAATTAACGGAGTACTCAGCAAACCCAACGCTCCAACCACTCCGGTTCTGATAAAATCTCTTTTATTCATGAATTATCCCAACTTCTATACGAACAACAAACTTAAATATTTTTTTGTTCAATGCAAAACGTTCTTATTTAAGCAATTCTATGACAGACGCAATTGAATTTGTCGTCTGTTCGCCTGTTGCCATATTCTTCAATGTAAACAAACCCGAAGATATTTCCTGTTCTCCTACAAGTAAAACATAGGGTATTGAGCGTGAATCGGCATATGCCATCTGTTTTTTTATCTTGGCGCTTTCAGGGTATAATTCAACCGGAACACCCGCCTCCCGCAATTGTTTTAGCAGTCTCAAACAATATTTCTGTTCATTTTCACCGAAATTAATAAGCAGCAGTTGTATGGTATTACTTACATTCTTTGGAAACGAGTTCAACTGGTCGAGCACATCATAAATTCTGTCGGCGCCAAAGGAAATGCCCACTCCAGAAATTCCGGGCAAACCAAATATGCCGGTCAGGTTATCGTAACGCCCGCCACCGCAAATGCTGCCAATTTTCACATCGTTTGATTTAACTTCGATGATTGTTCCGGTGTAATAGTTCAGTCCCCGAGCCAGGGTGAAATCAAGCTGTATTAAGGTCTTGATCCCGGGTTCATTGACAAGTGTGAGGATTTGTTCAATTTCAGCAATGCCCTTCATACCGGCTTCTGAATCTTTTAGCCATGCTTTAAGTAGTTTAATCTTTCCTTCATTTGAAAGTTCGCTTCCAATGATTCCTGCGCTTTTAGCGAACAGGTAGCTGCATAATTCATCAATCGATTTTTGGGGAAGACCTTTAATTTTTAATTCTTCGATAAACCCTTCTTTCCCTACTTTTTCAATTTTGTCGAGGGCAACTGTTATCGCTACGATCTTATCCTCCTGGCCAACGAATTCTGCTATTCCGGCTAAAATTTTCCGGTTGTTAAGTCTTATTGTGACGTTAATACCTAGCTGTGAAAATACTTCATCGACAATCTGGAGCAGTTCCACTTCGTTCAGCAACGAATCACTTCCGATCACATCAGCATCGCACTGGTAAAATTCGCGGTAGCGTCCTTTCTGAGGTTTATCGGCCCGCCATACCGGCTGTATCTGGTAACGTTTGAAAGGAAAGACTATCTCATTCCGGTGTTGCACCACGTAACGGGCAAAAGGCACCGTCAGGTCGTAACGCAGAGCTTTTTCAGTCAGGTGGGGATTGTTGGTACTTTGCTGCAATGACTTTTCGAAAATATCGCGCATTTTCTGCTTGTCTGCTGCATTCGCTTCATGCGGTCTGGAGTTAAGAATTTTGAACAGCAGCTGATCGCCCTCTTCTCCATATTTCCCTGTTAATGTTTCGATATTTTCCATGGCAGGGGTTTCGATAGCTGCATATCCGTATTTTTTAAAAACCTGCCGTATGATGGTAAAAATATATTCCCTCCGCATCATTTCAGCGGGTGTGAAATCGCGTGTTCCCTTTGGAATTGAAGGCTTTTGCATCGAAAAAGTTAATTTTGTGGTACAAAGGTAACATAATAGCAACAAGTGACAAACCCGACTAATGCACAGTCTAACACAATATTCTTCTTACCTCTGATATCTTATTTACCTTGAATTATGGTTGTAATCGCAGTTTCCGGATTACCGAATTGAGGTATGCATCACACTCACTACTACCTTCGGCAGGGGCCCATGGGGCAAAATTTTTATCATCCAGAGGAGAGTACGGACCATCTTTCACCTCATAAATTACCGAGTGCTCTTTCAGCGCTATCAACATATGCCACGCACCAACCGGAACTTCGACAATATAATTGTCAGTCTTCCGGTCCAGAATTGCATGGCTGACTATGCTGCCGGTGTCGTCGAATTCGATAACGGCAACCCTGCCTTCAAGTATAATGAATGCTTCGCGTTTATCAGGCTTCTCGTGTTTATGCGGTTGTACATAGGTGCCAGGATTCATGGCATGCATCATTCGTTGTAAGGGGTCGTGATCAACCTTATGGAAGTTGAAATTCTTTCGCTTGCGTGGCGATTGCTGCGCTTGCTTTTTAAGCTCATCGAGCTCCCGGTTTGAAATACAGATCAGCATGAGGATAATACTTCTTGTCGATATCAGATAAAGAGCTGTTTGTATGGATCAGAATAACCAGTTCAGTCCGATATACAATCCCGATTTGCCATCGCGTTTATCCGTTACATGACCATAATCGGCAGCTACCACGAAATTCTGATTGAGCGCTATGTGTAAACCTCCGCCAAAGCTGGTATGCAACTTTTCTTTTTCATCGGGGAAAAGGTATAAGTAATCTGTCGGAATGTTCGACCGGTCAAATTCATAGTTGCCGGTTACCATACCTGCGTCGGTAAATGCACTCAGCGCAAAATAGATATTCTGGTTCTTGATCTGAAACTTAAGGAATTTCCACCGGAGCTCAAAATTACCAAATACGAAATCTTCGCCTACAATACGATTACGCTGTATTCCGCGCAGGGTTTTCGAACCACCCAGTCCGTCGCGGTCCATCGAAAACCCTCCATTCAGGACAAAGGGCAACATATACGAGGGCATATCACCCCATAGTTTCCCCTGGTAACCCAGCCGATAGACAAACGATAACCGGTCGGGGAAAATGGTAAAATATTGCCTGTGAACGATCGATATCTTGGCAAACGAATATTCGCCATTACCAAGGAATGATGGTGCCCAGAAGAAGATTAACTCGGTCCACATCCCTTTCATCGGGTTGGGTTCGTTATCACGCGTATCATATACAAGCCCTGCTTTTAATAGGGTAGTGCTACCCCCGTTTGTCTGATCCGAAGGGATTATATTCCACAGGTAAGCATACTGTCCGTATAGCCCGCCATTAATAGTATCAGGCAATTTGTCACTTTCATCCTTTCCCTTGTTCAGCCTTACAACATCAATGGTGTCGGCCTTTATGGTATAATGTGTTACACCTCCCAGCCACCGGCAACGATCGTTAAAAAAACGTCCCTGGAAGTCGGCACGCAAACGCAGCAATTTCCTTTCCTGGCGGAAATATTGCCTTGATATATAATCCGGATTATCCGGGGAATCATCCTCGTAGATACTATTGTAATACGATTCATACCCGTTATAGCCATAGAAATCCATGGCACGCTCGGTCAGATAACTGGCTTCGGTTGTTATGCGTACTGAAGGGATCAGGTATTTTGAATCGTACACAAATTGATTTATTCCGCTGTTTTTGGTTGTATTAGACCATTCAAAATAAAGCGAATGACGATAATTTGGGTAGATTGTACCATCGCCATAATCATAAAAGTTGACCACAGCGCCGTACTTGAATCCAATATCACTGTCGAAGGCAATAGCAGGCACTGCTCCAAACGACCATCCCTTTTTTATCTTTTCTTTCTTTGAACCAGATGTATGTACATCAGAAACCGATGTTGCCGGGTCAACAGCTTCGCTGATAGCGACATCGGAGGAATCGGAGGTTTGGGAGTAAATGGTTGATGAGTAGGTAAATGGCAGAATAAGACACATTGAAAGAACGAGGATTTTTCTTTTCATAGGGGAGTCAAATGGTTTCAACTTCGAAAATTATAATAAATTTGATAACAATGCTTATTAATGCAAGATATTTTAGGATTTACCTTTCACAACCATAAACATATGATACTGTTCTATTCCGTGTATCTTTCTGGTTGTGATAAATGTTTGAGCGATACTGGTAAATGGAAGGTATTACTTGCAGTGAAAAGCATAAATTCAATAAAAGAGAAACGTTCAGACAGAATAAAATAGACCGCCTATGATAAACTATTCACGATGGTTCGCAGTACTGTTTTTAGTTACATTTTTTAAGGTTTCTGGCCAACCTATCATTCCATTAGATTTTATGAATGCCGTTAAAGCAGGTACGAGAACGCTTGATGGTACTCCCGGTACTGCTTATTTTCAAAACTCCTCGGATTATCATATCAATGTTGATTTCAATCCAAAAGATGGCACATTGTCGGGAACAGCAGACATCACGTATTTTAATAATAGTCCCGATACATTGCATAAGATAGTAATCAGACTTTATCAGAATCATTTAAAGAAAGGTAATATACGCGATTATGAAGTAGATCCTTCTGCTATTCATAATGGTGTGAATATAACTTCGTTACGTATCGATAGTGAAGACCTTACCGGGAATCTTTCAAAACGCACGCGGACTGAAGGGACGCTATTTACAATTTACCTTGTCAAACCATTGAAGCCTGCAAATCAATGCAGCATCCAGGTGGAATGGAATGTTGCGATGCCGTGCATTCCAGTGAGGAGGTATGGTAAATACGGAGATGGCACTTATTTTATCGGCTATTGGTATCCGCAGGTATCGGTGTACGACGATCTGCACGGCTGGGATTTGATACCTTATACCGGAACGCAGGAGTTTTATAACGACTTTAATAATTACGATGTAACTGTTCGTGTACCTTCAGGCTATATGGTATGGGCAACAGGAACATGGGAGAATCCCGGGGTGATATTGCATTACGATGTCCTTCAACGTTATGAAAAAGCGAAAGTATCGGATGAGATTATCCATATCATTTCACCAAGCGATCTTACATCAAAACGGATATTTGCATCACGGGGGAATAAAGCCTTTCATTTTACGGCCGATCTTGTTCCTGATTTTGCTTTTGCGGTTTCGGACAATTATGTCTGGGATGGTGCGTCAGTTATTACAGATTCAGCTACTAAGAAACGAGTCTTTGTCTCAGCAGCCTATAAACCCGGTGAAGATAATTTTAATCAGGTAGTTACCTTCGGCAAAGAAACGGTCAGCCATACAAGTTTTTTGAGCTATGGTATCCCGTACCCATATCCTTGTGTTACAGTATTTAATGGCAGGGGAGGAATGGAATATCCGATGATAGTCAATAATGGTACTTCTCCGACAAAGGATGGAACCCTGTTTGTAACAATGCATGAGATAAGCCATGCCTATTTCCCTTTTCTCACCGGCATCAACGAAACAAGACACGCCTGGATTGATGAAGGGCTGACCACGTATCTGCCAATAGAGACGGAAAAAGCGCTGGGATCCGAATCTCATCGGCTTGAAGTTATAACCAGAAATTACGAAATGTTGTCGGGGGCCGAAGTTGATCTGTCGCTGCAAACCCCGTCTTGGCAAACCCGCGAGGGTACTTACTTTTTCCTCAGCTACGGAAAGTCGGTTGTTGCTTTTTCCATGCTTGAAAAATATATGGGAAGAGAGAGTTTCCGCAGGGCGATGCAGGAATTTATCCAGGTATGGGAGTATAAACATCCTGCTCCATGCGATCTTTTCAACATAATGAAAAAATACGGTGACAGCAATACGGAATGGTTTATCGATTCGTGGTTTACCGGAAAGGGATGGCCTGATTTATCGATAGGAGAAATCGCCCTGGTAGGGAACAATCTGAAAGTAGAAATCAAAAATACTGGTACCCTGCCTGTCCCGGTTGTAGTAACCATCGATTTTAAAACGGAAGAAAGCGCTGTTATAGAAGTATCTCCGGCAGTATGGAAAGAGAAAGATACAATTACAGTTACTGCAACAATTTTTGATGAGGTAGTGAAGGTCCGGCTTGGTAGTAATACAATTCCCGATAAGAACAACGATGATAATAGTAAAACATTTACCACTGAGGAATTGTAAATAGATCTGCCTCTGAAATAGTGAAATGATGGTGCTTTTAGCTTAAGGATTTACTCCCTTCAAAAATTGCTGTCATTTCCTCCAACACGGCAGGGATGTCGATGTTTTGCGGACACTTGTCAACACACTCCCCACATTGTATACATTTACTGGCCTTACCTTTTCCATGCCAATCGGAAGCAATGTCCGGATCATCCAGTTCATCATACCATTTTTTAATCCAGTTCTTCACTCCACCTTCCCATGCCGCGTGGTTTATCAGGTTGAAATTCTCGGGTATGTCAACACCTTCCGGGCAGGGCATGCAATAATGACAATTTGTACAAGGTACTTTAAGTTTACTCAGGTACGATTCTTTTAACCGACTAATAATAGTAAAGTCGTCATCGCCGAAAGAATTTGGAAAAGCTTCCTGAGCGTAACGGATATTCTCTTTCACCTGTTCCATGGTACTCATCCCGCTAAGTACTGTTGAAACTCCCGGATGATTCCATATGAATCGGAAGGCCCATTCGGCCAATGTTCTTTTAATAGGAGCTTCTGTCAGGATTTGTTCAATGGGAGCGCTTGATTGAACCAGTTTTCCGCCCCGCAAAGGTTCCATTACAACCACTGCTACATTTTTTAAGTAAGCATAATCCAGGCCTTTCTCAGTAGCCTGAAAATCTGTATCCAGGTAATTATACTGGATCATTGCAGTATCCCATGGGTGGAAATCAATAATTTCTTTAAATACATCGGGTGATCCATGGAAAGAAAAGCCTATATGGTTGATTATTCCCTCTTTTCTCAACAATTCCAACTCGTCGACAAGATGTAGCTGTTTGACTCTTTCCCATTTTTCGTCGGAAATGCCATGGAGCAGATATATATCAAGAAACCCGGTATCGAGTTTCTTTAGTTGTCTTTCAAGAAATGTGCGGAATGACTTACGCGAATCAACTAGCCAGATGGGCGATTTTGTAACCAGTTTCACTTTTTCACGATACCCATCTTTCAACGCTCTTCCAAGAAACAACTCAGAGTTTTCTTCGTGGTATACCCAGGCTGTATCCACATAGTTGACGCCCATATCAATGGCATATCGCAGCATTTTACCTGCTTTTTCTTCATCGATCTGGTCCCAGGATTTTAAAACAGGCAGTCTCATAGCGCCGAAGCCAAGCGCTGAAACCTGCCAGTCAAGGTTTCCCATCTTTCTATAAAGCATAGTCATTTATGAGTTAATATCAGGGAAGCAAAAATACGAAGTGCAGACATCATTTAAAACTCCCGCTGCAATGGTAGGATTTTTTAATTACTGTTGTCCTGTAAAAGTTAACATATTTATATGCCACTAAATCACCAAGGCGCAAAGAAAACACAAAGAAGTTTATTAATGAGACTCAATTTTCATGAATATCATGATATGGCCCCGATAGCTACCGGGGGTAAGTCGAATTCCTGCCCGTCAGGCATACAGGAATCCCGATAGCCGCGCCATGGCGGGCAGGGAAGCTAGTCGGGATGCTCTTGGCACAGGGTAAAATTCTTTTTAGGGTCTTGGGTCTTGTCGCCGACGTGCCAGAGCTACTATGGCGACGGCACGCCCAAGGGTAAACGCCATTTACTGGCAACCTGGGTTCAATCAACATCTATCGAACGTTATGGATCAGATTAGCTGGCATTTGAGAAGTATCCTCTTCAGCTTGCGAATTCCCTCGGCCTTTATCTGGCGTGTACGCTCAGTCGAAATGCCAAGCTGAAAGGCTATTTCGTGTAAAGTTAATGCCTCGCTTTTATTTAGTCCGAATGATTTCCGGATGATTTCGGCTTCACGTGCCGAAAGGCTTATCAGGGCATTATCGATAACCTGAGATTCCGATTCATCAATCAGGTGGTCGTCAGGGGAGGGCATTTCATCTGAACCAATGAGGTCATAAAGATTGCTGTGTTCCTCTTCACGGTTAGAAAGCGGGGCATCCAGCGAAAGCTGAAACCTGGAAATCATATTTGTTGCTGCGATTTCGTCCCTCGAAAGGTTCATTTCCTCAGCTATTTCCTGGTCGGTTGGCTCCCGCTGGAATTTTTGTTCAAGCTTCGGGAGTATTTTAGCAACTTTGTTTATGGACGCAACTTTGTTAAGTGGAAGTCTTACAATTCTTACCTGTTCTGCAATTGCCTGAATAATAGCTTGTCTAATCCACCAGACAGCGTATGAAATAAATTTGAACCCTCGTTTCTCATCAAAACGGTATGCGGCTTTAACAAGTCCGAGGTTTCCTTCATTAATAAGGTCTGAAAAGGGCAGTCCCTGGTTTTGATATTGCTTGGCAACAGAAACAACAAAACGAAGATTCGAAGTTACCAGTCTCTCCAATGCCTGCATATCGCCTTCACGGATTCGGGCAGTAAGATCAATTTCTTCATCGACTGTAAGGAGGGCATATTTGTTAATGTCCTGAAAGTATCGGTTAATCGATTCTTCCTGTCGATTTGTGATCCGTTTGGTAATAATCAACTGCCTCATTATGGTTCAACGAATTAGTTGTTATCTGTAATTGATCGTAGATATTATTTCCAGATCAATTCATAAAAAAAATTTCCGGCCACATTTCAACCTTTACAGTTGGATTTGCCGACGGCATTGATCAATGCAATAAAAAACTTCTTAATTCTATCCCTGTGTAAGTTAACCACAGGTTCTTTATAGCATCCTAATATCTTTTCTCGAATTTTTCTTTCCTGGGTCTTGCTTCATTAACTATCATTTCACGTCTGTCCAGTTCACGGCCATTGAGTTCCTGAATAGCTGATTTTGCTTCCTCATCGTTTTCCATCACAACAAATGCAAATCCTTTGCTTTTACCGCTGTATTTATCTGTCATGATTCTGACGGACGATAATTCTCCATATTCTTCAAAAAGTTGTCTTAAATCGTTTTCATTGACCTTAAAACTCAGGTTTCCTACATAAATGTTCATGTTACAATTTGCTATTAATTAGTACTATATTTTGTTATTATCGTAGTGCTTTTTTTACAACGATCTGCTTTCCTTCCCATGTACCACCGTTCACCGTTTTGATGACATTTAAAGCTTCTGCTTCATTTGGCATTTCTATAAAGCCATATCCCCGCGATTTTCCAAGGTATCTGTCGAAGATAACCTTGGCTGAAGTCACTGTGCCAAAGTCCTGAAACGCCTCTTTCAGGTGGTTGTCACGAATCTTTTCATCTAAATTTCCAATATATATCTTCATGCTGCAAAAGCTGTTTTGTTGACCAATTTCAAATTTCAGATTCGATCTGTCAGAGTATGTGTCTTCATCAATCTGAAGAAGAATTGTCATCACACTATCAGCCTGTAATTACTGCAAGTGCATAATCATACTGATAGTAATTCCTGAACAGGCCTTGTCCTATGATATTTCAACTGCTATTAAGATTTAAAAAGGATGTCTTAATTGAACTAAAGAAGAGAAATTTTAGTCCTTTGAGGCATTTATTCTTAAACCCAATTGGGCAAAGATAGATATATTTATATTAGCAAAATGCCGGTGAGATTATTTTATTCGGATACTATACGTAATATTTCGGTTAGATAGGAGCGAACTCCTTATAGTTTGAATACATGGAAAGACTTGCATGAAACCATGAAAATAAGATTGATCAAACGAATCATCAGCTTAATATCATGTTGAATGTGCAATGAATTATTTACTTTTTTATCACTATTGTCCGATTAAAATATTTTTTAAAATTTCAAAACCGATGAATTTAAAGAGCAAAATGATCTATCGCCACCTATTGGGCTCAAAATTTCGCATGTGATTTTTTCTACAGAGAATTAGCCTCTGGTTGGGCTAAAGGTAAGTACCGTAGGTACGAAAGATAAAAACGTTGAATTTAACCGTACAATAATGATATCCAGTATGCAATATTTAATAGCCAATATCCAATATCCAATATCCAAAATCCAATATCCAATATCCAATATCCAATATCCAATAGCCAATAGCCAATAGCCAATAGCTAATATCCAATATCAAATATCCAATATCCAATATCCAATATCAAATATCCAATAGCTAATATCCAATCAC
>CAZWIU010000092.1:0-16524 GCA_964634105.1 uncultured Bacteroidales bacterium
GAATAAGGATATATCGCCAACTACGGGGCTCAGATTTTCGCATGTGACTTTTTCTACAGATAATTAGCCTCTGACCAGGCTAAAGGAAAGTACCGTAGGTACTAAATATTTATAGAAGAGGCAATTATAATCAGAATAAAAGTGCCGTAGGTACGAAATATAAAAAACATTTAATTTAACCGGACAATAGTGTTTGCAAATATAAAGTTCTGCATACAAAAGCCTATTGAATAAACTTATCAATCAGAAAAATAGTATACGCAGAAATCATGATTTAATAGGATAAGGATAATTTCAGTAACCTTAGATCAGATTTCAGGTTTCTGACTTTTTGCTTCTGAAACAGCTATCAGAAATGATTTCTTCTTACATTGTTCAGGGTCAAGAACGAGCCCTATTTCCTTTCTCACCCCATTAACTCTTTTCAGGTATTCTATTTCTGCACGGCTTATCATCCCTTAATAATTTAAGTTTTCTATGCAATTATAAGAACTTCCGGTGCGAATTGCAGAGGTAGTTATGCTCAAATTTACACGAAGCATACCTAATTTTCAGTGAGTAGTATCCGACAGTTATAAACCAGAAATTAACAGTAAACGATTAACCTGGAGGGGCATCCAACATTCTTAAATCGGGAACGGAAACCTCTCAACTATTCATTATTTGGTCTGTATCACAGTAACTCTCATACTACAGACCTGGTCCCTTCACCCTTTCACCCCTTCACCCCTTCACCCTGCGCTTCTATACCAATAGCCCTTTGCACCGAGTTTCGGCCATAACGATTTCGCAGCATGTCCATAGCTTTGTACAGGTTTACGGTACTGGGAGTATCTTCGAACATATTAAGCTGTTGTGTCCCCTGTACAAGGTAACTGAATTTTACTCCGATGAGTCGTATCAACATACGTCGCTGGTAAAGGCGGTCGAAGAGTTCTTTGGCAACAGCAATCAGCTGGTGATCGAACGAAGTATAAGGTATTCGCTTTTGCAATGTGTGGGTGTCGAAATTTGAGTAACGGATTTTCACCGTAACACACGAAGTAAGTCGCTGCTTTTTTCGCATATCATAAGCCAGTTTTTCTACCATACCTACCAGTAATTCTTTCATTTTTATTATATCAATGCTGTCCTGGTCGAAGGTATGCTCTGTGCTGATCGATTTCCGCTCTGAGTAGGGCTTTACTGGGGTATTGTCGATTCCGTTTGCTTTTTTCCAAATGATAACACCGTTCTTACCCAGTACTTTTTCGATCATTTCGGGAGGTATCATACTGAGTGTACCAATGGTAGCAATCCCCATCGATCGCAGAAGGTGAAAAGTCTTATCGCCGATCATGGGAATTTTGCTGATAGACAGTGGCTGAAGAAATGTGCGTACAACAAGCGGGGGTACTTCCATTTCGCCGTTAGGCTTAGCCTCCCCGGCAGCAATTTTTGATACGGTTTTATTCACGGAAAGCCCGAAGGAAATGGGAAGCCCCGTGTTTTTTATGATGGTCTGCCGGAGTTCCCGGGTCCATTTCAGAATGCCGAAAAAGCGGTCAAGGCCGGTTACGTCGATATAGAATTCATCAATTGAGGCTTTTTCGTATAAAGGGGCACGATCTTCAATAATATTGGTTACGAGGTTCGAATAACGTGAATAAAGTTCCATATCACCGCGTATAACAAACGCATCGGAACAAAGCATGCGAGCTATTTTCATAGGCATGGCCGAATGTACTCCATAGGCTCGTGCTTCATAGCTGCAGCAGGCTACTACACCACGGTCCGACATGCCTCCAATAATAATGGGCTTTCCTTCCAGTTTGCTGTTTATCAATCTTTCAACCGAGACAAAAAATGTATCCAGGTCGAAATGTACCACATTCCTTTTATCCACAGCCTCAATCAATATAACCTTCTGATTAGATTTTAATCAATTTTCCGATTATAAATTACAATATTATGATTAAAAAAACAACAAAATATTGTTTAATTCATAATCATTTATTAATATTGTATAACACTTACAATGTGGTGTAGTATATCCGATTAATTGATATTGCTGATTTTCAGGAAAGTAAAACTATTGATCATATATCAGGTAATAACTTAAAAAAAATACAATGAATAACATCTTACAGGGATTAATTGCAGGTATCATTTTTGGCATAATATCGGTCATACCAATGCTCTTCATGTCATTTGAAAATAAAACTGTCGCTATTGCTGCTTCCTTTCTGAATCGTTTTGCAATAGGTTTTATAATATTTAATTTGGATTTACCTGTGGCAGGATGGCTCAAAGGACTAATAACAGGGTTTATGCTTAGCTTACCAGAAGCGTTGATAACAAAAGCGTATAAACCTATAATGGCAATGGGAATAGCCGGGGGAATTATTTGCGGTTTAATTGCCGGATAAATTATATATAATAAGATGAAAACCTACTTTAGTAATAATATCAAACTCCTTCGTAAGCGTAAAGGTTTAACGCAGGATGATGTTGCCGAACGCCTTGCAATGAAACGTCCTACCCTTAGTGGATATGAAAATGAGGTTAGTCAGCCAACCATCGCTGCGCTGCTCACATTTTCAAAATTCTACAACATTGCTGTCGATACACTCTTAAATATCGAAATGGAAAAGCTTTCAGAGCTTCAACTCAGGCAACTGGAACAAGGTGAGGATGTATTTATTAAAGGCGGTAGATTACGTGTCCTGGCAACAACTATCAATTCCGATAATAATGACAATATTGAGTTGGTTAACGAAAAAGCCAAAGCTGGCTATGCTACAGGATTTGCCGATCCTGAATTCATCAGTCAGTTGCCCCGCTTCCAACTGCCGTTTCTCTCCAAACAAAAGAAATACCGCACTTTCCAGTTAAGCGGCGATTCTATGTTACCCATTCCGGACGGATCATGGGTGACAGGCGAGTATCTTCAGGATTGGAACGATATTATTTCAGGGAATGCTTATATTGTCTTTACAATTGATGATGGTATCGTCTTTAAAGTAGTTGAAAACCTGATTAAGAAAAACGGAATATTACGACTGTATTCTCTTAATCCCTTATATGAACCTTATGAGGTGTCTGTTACAGAAATTAAAGAGGTGTGGAAATTCATCCATTTCATCAGTAAAGAGCTACCCGAACCCATGCTGCCACAAACCGAATTATTAAAAACTGTTGCCAGCCTGAAAAATGATATGAACCGGGTAAAGAGCCAACTATTTACGGGTAATAAAGAGGAAGCTGAAGTATAAGATATAATAGTTTCGGTTTTAAGGATTGACATAATCAATCGTATTGTTGTAGATGATGGTAATTTAAACAATAAAGGCCGTCTCAACCTAACTTTTAAGACGACCTTTTGCAACCGAGTATAACAAAAGAACAATAACCTAAAAAATAGTTACGGATTATGAAAATTCAATTAATTGGTATTTGTCAATATGCAATCAATTTTATTACTAAATACAGAATCAAAGATACGAATATCTTTTAATATTTCAAAGTAATTATATGTTTTTTATTAAACGTTGTTGACTATTCTACTTTGTTTTCGATTTTCGGATAGCCTGATCGAAATCGTCTACGATATCATCAATATGCTCCAGGCCTACTGATACGCGAATCATCTCATCCGTAATTCCCATTGCTTTTCGCTCTTCAACAGACAATTTCGAATGGGTGGTGGTGGCAGGATTTGTTACAATGGTCCTTGAGTCGCCTAGGTTTGATGATAGTGAGACCATTCCCAACCGGTCAATAAAAGAAAAACACCGCTTAGTATTTCCCTTAAGTTCAAAAGTAACTAATGCTCCTCCTGTATGCATTTGCTTCCTGGCTAAGTTATATTGAGGATGTGTGGGGAGGAAAGGGTACTTAACAAGTTTAACATCACTGTGCTTCGAAAGAAAGATTGCTAAGGCATGAGCGTTCTGACAATGCTTTTCCATTCTCAATGCAAGCGTTTCCAGCGATTTGGATAGAATCCATGCGTTAAATGGCGATAGTGAAAGGCCGGTGTGTTGTGCCATACTCTGTACTTCGCTTATGATATCTGCCGGGCCGAGCACAACCCCTCCCAAGGTTCTGCCCTGGCCGTCAATAAATTTAGTTGTAGAATGGCATATGAGATGTGCTCCAAAGTTAACTGGATTCTGTATATATGGGGTAGCAAAGGTATTGTCGACAACAAACAGGCAATTGTGTTTTCGGGCAAGCCTCCCTATAAATTCCAGATCGCACAGGTCAAGCCCTGGATTAGAGGGAGTTTCAGCAAAAAGTAATCGTGTCTGCGGCATAATCGCCTTTTCCCATTGGCGGTTATCGCTAATATCAACATAAGTATGCGAAATACCCCACTTTGGAAAGTAGCCGGTGAGGAGCTGATGGGTTGATCCATAAATACTCCGTGAAGCAACTATATGGTCACCTGCCCTTAAATGCGAGGTTAATGCCAGAAAAATCGCCGCCATACCTGTTGCTGTGGCAACGCCATCTTCACAATTCTCCAAATTGCATAGTTTCTGAATTAATTCATCACAATTCGGATTTGAATAGCGTGAATAATTATAGGCTTCCTTCTCTTCTGAGAAGATAGCTCTGGCATCTTCAGCACTATCAAAAATGAAACTTGAAGTCAGATATATTGGCACGCTATGTTCTTTATGTTCTGATCTTTTAATTTGATCACGAATTGCTTTCGTTTCAAAATGTTTGTCTTTTTTCATCCTGACCATTTTATTTTTTATTCATCCAGTAAGTTATCTGCATAACAAAGTATCGGATTTGTGTATCGTGTTATTATCGCTATTATATGTGAATGCGAATTTCGTATTTTTACCGGTACAAATGAATTTCGGCTGCTAAAAATTATCTTCGATGTTTTCAAAAAATGAATTACCACTTCTCGGAATTCTGAGAGGAATAGAAGAAAAAGATATTAAACCCATAGTTGACATTTGTGAAAACTCAGGAATTCACTTTCTTGAAGTAACCATGAACACTCCGAAAGCTCCAGAACTCATCCGAAATCTTTCGAAGATTAAGTATTCCGGATTAATTATTGGCGCCGGCACCGTATTGGGAATGGCCGATCTCCGCGTAGCTTTATCGGCTGGAGCTGAATTCATTGTTACTCCATCGGTGATTGAAGAAATAATTGAATATTGTACAAATGAAAAAATTGATGTCATTCCGGGTGCGCTAACTCCTACAGAGGTGCATAAGGCATGGGCATCTGGTGCGGAAATGATAAAACTTTTTCCTGCTTCTGTGTTTGGCCCTTCCTATATCAGATCGCTTAAAGGGCCTTTTAACTCAATAAAGTTTATGGCTGTTGGAGGAGTCGATGAAGGAAATATTTCCGGTTTTTTCGAATGTGGTGCTGATGCTGTAGCCTTTGGTGCAGGTATCTTTCGTCCTGAGTGGTTGAGAAACAACCGCTACGATTTAATTGAAAGTAAATTAGTAAGTTTAATTCGTGCTTACCAGGCTAACATCGCTTAACTGTTCTCATTTTTCGCCTTTTTTTTCAGAATAAACGCGAAATTCTTTAAAATATACAATTGCAAGTAAATTAATCTTATACATTTGGATTATATCGATTTAACACTCACAGAATGCGAACCAACAACTATTGCTATGAATATCCCCGGCCAGCGTTAACCGTTGATGCATTTATTCTTGCCTTCATAGAAGGAAAGATCAGGATATTATTAATAAAGCGGGCTGATGAACCCTATAAAGATTACTGGGCTTTTCCGGGCGGATTTGTTGACGAGGGTGAATCAGCTGAAGTGGCGATGGTTCGGGAACTATATGAAGAGACAGGGCTTAAGGACATCAGCTTTGAACAGGTTTATACGGCTACTAAACCCGGAAGGGATCCGAGAGGTTGGAATGTATCGGTTGTATTTCTGGGCTTTATGCCAACATTATTACAGACCGCCAGGGCAGGGGACGATGCAAGCGATGTTTCCTGGTTTTCGCTGGATAGCTTACCGGCCCTGGCATTCGATCACAGCGAGATTATCGAAATAGGACTCGATTATATAAAAAAGAAAATGCGCTTTCTGTGGGTAACAAAGCTTCTACTGGGTGAGCATTTTTCGCAAGATGAGTTTTTACAGATAGGTATTCAACTTGGACTAAACAAGAACCATCTGCTCCAGCGGTTAAACAGATTTCAACGAGCAGGGATAATTGTCGGTTCTTCAATGAAAGATCAATTGCAGTTCGATTTGGAAAAATTGAATAAAATATTCTAGGATTTTGTTGTTAATAACTTTTCAAATAAGATGAATAATCCGTTCAAACTACTTGTGCTCTGTATTTAAAATTTAGCATCGCATATCCTGTACTTTTGCTAAAGTAAGCCTCACGATTACTCTCGAGGGAACGGGCTTTAAAGCATTTTTCCTGCACTTCAGTGACAATACAACGTGTATTGTTTACTTTGATGATATGCCCAACAACCAACTCCTGCAAGCTCTGCGGCTTGGTTTCCAGTTTTTTAATACGACATGCATACTCATAATTAATTTTCTTCATAACCTCCAAATCGCCACCACGATCGGGATGATACATCATTACCAGCCTTCTGTAAGCTGTTTTTAAGTCTTCGCGCGATATAATACCTTCAAAATATGCCATACGCCAGATTTTTCAATAAAAACAACTTTTATACAAGAAACATATACTTTGTTCGTTTAATGAAAATTAGTTAATTTTTACCTCATATTAAAGGGGGTTATGGAAGAATTCCTTCACAATTCAGATATTGTTACACTTAAGTATGATAAGTCTAAAAGTCTGCTTGAGCTGCATTGGAAACAGAATGCAAATAGCAGTGAATTCAAGGAGACATTTAATAAAGCCATCGAATGTTCCAAAAAGAATATAATACGCTATTTTCTTTCCGATATGCGCAATGAAGGTCTGATATCGACCCAGGATATGAAATGGCTTGAAATTGAAGTGCTGAAACGAGCTATCGAACATAAAGTAAAAAAAATTGCCCTGGTATTTGACGATCTCATATTTTCAACGGTTTATGCAGAAACTGTGAAAAGAAAGTTGCAAAATTCACTGATCGATGTTCGTTTCTTCAGCGATACTGATTCAGCCAGGGCCTGGTTATTTAATAATGAAGAATAACCTTTGAAAATTATTCATCTCATAAAATCTTTTAACATGAAGATATTATTGCATAGGAGTGTTTGTCTCATTCTTTTATTATTATCCTGGAAAATCCAATATGCTCAACCCGACCTTTCGCAACAAATATTACAGGTTGATCCGAAAGTTCGCATTGGTACACTTGATAATGGTTTTACCTACTATATACGAACGAATCATAAACCAGAAAAAAGAGTCGAAATGCGTCTTGCAGTCAATGCCGGTTCTGTTCTCGAAAATGAGGATCAGCAGGGGTTGGCTCACTTTGTCGAACATATGTGTTTTAACGGAACGGAGCATTTTGAAAAAAACGAGCTTAAGAATTATCTTGAGTCGATAGGTATGCGTTTCGGAGCAGATATGAATGCATATACTTCTTTTGATGAAACGGTATACATGCTTACTATTCCTTCAGATTCTCTGGAGCAGTTGGAAAAAGGTTTCCTTGTCATGGAAGACTGGGCTCACAGGGTTACATTTGAGGATTATGAAATTGACAAGGAAAGAGGTGTTATTGTGGAAGAATGGAGAATAGGTCAGGGATTCCGCCAACGCTTACGCGATAAATATTATCCTGTTGTCTTTAAAGATTCAAGATATGCAGTGCGTATACCCATTGGAAAAAAAGAAATAATTGAAAATTGCAGCTATGAAACGCTACGGAATTTTTACCGCGATTGGTATCGACCTGATCTGATGGCATTGGTGGTTGTCGGTGATATCGATCCGGACTATGCTGAAAAGAAAATTATCGAGCATTTTTCACAATTAAAAAATCCTGAAATCATACGTGAAAGGGAAATATTCCAGGTGCCAGATCAGCCGGGTGTTGCAGTAAGCATTGTAACGGACAAGGAAGCTCCTTCGAGCCTGATCTATACTCTTTATAAAACGGATGTACTGGAAGAAACGACCCATGCTGATTATCTTGAGGCATTAAAATATTCTTTTATCACCGGTATGCTTAATAAAAGATTGTATGAATTGAGTGAGCAGGAAAACCCTCCGTTTATCGGAGCCAGTTTCTTTTATGGCAGTCTGGGTGCACGAACAAAAGATGCGTTGCAAGGATATGCCCAGGTAGGGGACAATGAAATAGAAACAGGACTGACCACATTACTGCTTGAAACTGAAAGAGCTTATCGGTTTGGATTTACGCAGGGCGAATTTGAACGGTTTAAACTTGATTTGCTTGACCAATATGAAAATTTGTTTAATGAACGAGAGAAAACAGAGTCGAAGCTGTTTGCTTCGGAATATGTAAGGAACTTCCTTACCAGAGAACCCATCCCGGGAATCGAATTTGAGTATGAGTTTGTCAGGAACCATATAAATAGCATTGATCTGGAAGATATTAATGAACTTATTACAAAAATTATTTCCAATGATAATCGTGTTATCGTTATCTGTGCTCCGGAAAAACCTGATATTACTGTTCCTTCTGAGGAAGATATTTTAAAAATTGTTACTCAGGCTAAACAAACAGATATCATACCTTATAAGGATAAATCTGTCGGAATAAGTTTATTGAATGATTTGCCAAAAGCAGGTAAAATTAAAAAGATGATTAAGCTTGACTCGATCCAGGCGGTTGAATATGATTTATCGAATGGAGCAAGAGTGATCCTGAAACCCACCAATTTCAAAGATGATGAAGTATTACTAACAGCATTCAGCATGGGAGGTCATTCTGTGTACAGCGATTCTGACCATTTTACTGCCATGAATGCCGATGGTATTATCCAGGAGAGTGGGGTTGACAGCTTTTCAAACAGCGATCTTGATAAGATTCTCGCAGGGAAAAGCATTTATGTTGCTCCCATCATTTCTTATGAAAGCGAACAGATTGTTGCTGAATGCAAAACCTCGGACCTTGAAGAAATGTTTCAACTGTTGTATTTATACTGTACGGATCCAAGAATAAATAAGCCGGCTTTTAATTCGTATATCAGTAAAAAGAAAGATCTTTACGAAAACATGGCAAAGGATCCACAAAACTATTTTTACGATCAGTACTATAGGTTTAAAGCGCAGAATCATCCCCGGGGTGACTATCTGCCGTTACCCGGCGACTGGGACAATGTCAGGTTTGAACGAGCTATTGAAATTTATAAAGATCGTTTCATCGACGCCGGAGGATTCACCTATATTCTGGTCGGTTCATTTTCGATTGATTCTGTAATACCACTTGTTAGAACATATATCGGCGGACTTCCCCGCATAAAGCGCGAGGAAACATATATCGATCTGGGAATTCGTCCTCCCAACAAAAAGGAGATTCATAACGTGTATAAAGGAAATGATCCTAAAAGCCTTGCTTTGCTATACTTTGAAAAGGAAATACCATGGAATGCCAGGGATGCTTTTATGATAAGCATACTGGCAACTATCCTTGATATCAGATATGTGGATATTTTACGCGAAAAAATGAGTGGAGTTTATTCAGTAAGAGCAAAAGCATCAATGCAGAAAATACCGTATTCATGTTCGAATCTGATGATCACCATACCATGTGCGCCGGAGAATGTCGATACCCTGGTTCATGCTGCGGTTGATGTAATAGCAGAAATTCAGGAACATGGTGTAGATTCGCTCACAATTGCCAAAGCCAAAGAAATCAGGCGAAGACAACTCGAAGTCAGTAAGAAGACAAACAGGTTTTGGCTTAATTCCATTAAATCTGCCATTATGAATGATCAGGGATTGGGAAACGTAACACACGACGAGTATATCGACCAGGTATCAACTGACGAAATTCAACGGGTTGCCCGTCAGTATTTTGATGTGAATAACTACCTGCAGGTAGTACTATTCCCCGAAACATTGAACACGCCAATTCAGCAATAGTGCTCACGTAATTCTTCTCCGGGGCATGATCAATTCTTTTAGGGTGAATAATATCTGTATTGATCCTCCTGAACCTTATTGATGCAAAATTGTTTTACGGTGTGACGATTTTTTATGGCAAGATCATGAAACAATTGTATAGGGTTGAAGAAAGAATCCGATGCCTGGTTTGTATTTTAAGATCGAACATAATAAGCAATAATATCTTGTTTAAAAGTTGCATATTAGTTTTATATTTTACTCAGTAGCGTTTCGTTATAATTCGAACATTTTCAATTGTTTATATTCAGGTTCTTTGAAATATTGTAAATCCGGATTGTCAAATAGTTGATTTACAGGTTCTTTATCAAAGATGTTTATACTCAAAATTTGTAAAATTTCGTAAATGGATTGGCGTATCTTCAATTTCTTTTTTACAATAAGAACAATTAAATAAACTGAGATAGCTATCCAAATTTGAGTTTTTACAGCATTTATTGAATGCCCCCAGAATGATTTAATTTTTAAATGTTGTTTTATCCATTTGAAGAAGATTTCAATAAACCATCTATGTTTATAAATCATAGCTATTTGCACTGCATCTAGCTCAAAGTTGTTGGTTAAAAATATCAATGTTATATTCTTTTCAGAGTCATGATATTTTATTCTTCTGAGCTTTTCAGGATATTCCTTTGATACATAAAAGCCCACCAGCTTAATGGTTTGATCGAACATGATTCCTTTAGATTTATCAGTTTTGGCAGAATAGATTCGCTCAAAATGCATATTCTTCTTTGTTCGGGTAACAAAGTAAGCCTCTGCTCTCTGAATACGATAGAGCCTTGTGTAATCAATATATCCTCGGTCAAGAATGTAAAAACTATCAGCTTGAACTGTGATTAGGTCGAGTACATTTACATCATGCATTTTACCATCGGATATATGGATAAAATCAGGTATTGATGTTTTTGCATCCATTTTGGTGTGTAGCTTAATAGCAGCTTTGGCTTTTCTGAATTTTGCCCATGGATAAATACTTAAACAGAGTTCAATGGTGGAGGAATCAATAATGAAGATATTATTTTTAATATCTACTTCTAATTGGTTGTCTCCTTGATAAAGCTTCTTGGCTTGTTCGATTAAGTGTAGTGCAAAATCTTGGTATATACGCCAATCTCTGTTTTCATTTGCTTTGCTTAAAGTGGATTTGCTTATAACATCACCTATGCCAAGATGGTAAAGCTTTGTTTTATTGGCCTGAAGGCATAGGATGGTATCCGATAAACTCTCTCTATGTGTTAATTGGCCAAAAGCCATGCAAAGAAATTGTTTCCAACAACTGAAATTCTTCGTTTTATAGTCGCCTTGATAAGTATTGACAAATTTGAGAAAATCATTATGCGAAACAAATTCAAACAACTGAGCAAAAACATATTTACCGCGATTCATTTTATAGTTCTGTTTATACAAAACTATTTTTCAAATCGTTTGAAACCTAAAATCTTCTACAATCCTTGTATAACAATATTTTCAAAGAACTTATTTTTAGAATATCAAAACACTAGTGTATTTTACTATTTATTCAACTTATTCTCATACTGAAGCTCAAACCATGGAAAATAATAAGAAAAATCATGTTGAAACTGCTACGTTTGGAGAAGGATGTTTTTGGTGTGTTGAGGCAATATTCTCCCGTATCGATGGAGTTATCGAGGTAAAATCCGGGTATAGTGGCGGACATGTCAGGAATCCTACCTACAAGGAGGTCTGTACTGGTACTACCGGTCATGCCGAAGTATGCCAGATTAAATATAACCCTGAAAAAGTCTGTTATGCAGATCTGCTGGAAGTATTCTGGGAAACCCATGATCCAACAACACTTAACCGGCAGGGGAACGATATAGGCACTCAGTACAGGTCTGTTATTTTTTATCATAACGAAGAACAAAAGAATCTTGCAGAAGAGATGAAGAAAAGACTCGATGCAGAGAAAATCTGGGATAAGCCTATTGTGACCGAGATAGTTGAATATGAAGCCTTCTATGAGGCGGAAGACTATCATGATGATTATTTTAAAAATAATCCCAATCAGCCCTACTGCACTTTTGTTATTGCTCCGAAAATTCAAAAATTTGAAAAGAGCTTTCATGACCTTCTCAGGAAGGAATAAGCGCCGGTTGTTCATTATTATGATTTATATTCCTGTACTTCTGACCTGGCTGCGGTTATCATATTTTGATATATTTGTCTGTCCGGTATAATAAACCCGGGGAAATCATGAAGAAACTTCTGGCCTACCTTTCATCCACTGTTCTTATGGCAGTTCTGCTTTTCATCATAGCTGTTTCTGTTGCCCTTGCCACTTTTCTTGAGAATGATTACGGGAGCCATGCTGCCAGGAAATTAATTTACGATGCTTTCTGGTTCAAATCCCTTCTGGGACTTGCGCTTGTGAATATCATTGCAGTTGCGGTTGAAAGAAAGTTGTATAGGAAACAAAAGATATCCATTTTTATTTTTCATCTTGCCTTTGCAGTAATTATTATAGGCGCCGGTATAACCCGGTTCTTTGGTCAGGAAGGGATTATGCATATCAGGGAAGGAGCGACTTCAGACACCTGGTATTCTTCGAACACATATGTTGGTTTATTAGTGAGGGATAAAGAAACAAGCACATCGGGGAACTACCCGGTATTATTTTCATATGTTTCAGAAAACATTTTCAGAAAAAAGGTTACCCTGCATGGACAACGGGTTAAATTCAGGCTTCAGGAATATATACATAAAGCTGAAAGAATTATTGTCCCGGATGATGAAGGGCGACCGCTCGTTCAATTAATTACTACCAGAAACGATTTACGTCAGGATATTATCCTTGAAGAAGGACAAAGGATTGAAACAGATCAGTTTATCCTTACATTCAAACAAGCGGATGAACGTGTTCCTGATTCCGGGCAGGTTTTTATATTTCTAAAAGACACCACGCTGTTCATGACAGCGCCATTTCCTGTATATACAATTTCCATGGAGCAGCCTGGCAGTGACACTCTTGAACCACGTGAGATTCATCCTTTCAGAAAAGGCGTTGTATATAATATTGGTGGTACACCTTTTTTACTACGAAATGTTGAGGCCTTAGGTAAGGTAGATGCGCAACCGGTTCCATTCGATACAAAAAATGCTGTTGAAGCATTGAAATTCAATGTTAGTTTTGATGGAATATCCAAACAGTTAACTGTTATTGGTGATGATCAATCGGTGGGCAAATTTTCGTTTGTTGAGATAAATGGTATTGAAATAGGCGCAAACTATGGCGTTATAAAACGAAGACTTCCTTTTGAGCTTACCCTGAATGATTTTATTCTTCTCCGTTATCCAGGTTCAGAGAGTCCATCGTGGTATGAAAGCCGCTTGCTGGTTACCGATCTTCATCAAAAGAAAGATTTCAATTATAACGTTTATATGAACCATGTGCTAAAATACCGTGGCTATCGATTTTATCAGTCGTATTTTGACCTGGATGAGCGTGGTACAATACTTACTGTGAACAGAGACAGCGCCGGTATTATGGTTACCTATGCGGGTTATGTTCTGATGGTACTTGGAATGGTTTTAAGTCTCTTTAATAAGAATAGCCGCTTTATTACTCTTGTAACAACTCCGACAAAATCCATTAAAACAGCTGCACTGGCAGCATTAATTGGTATTCTTAGTTTTTCTGCATCGTCGGTACGAGCTGATTCCCCGTCGCAATTACCACTCATTGATCAACAGCATGCTGCTGATTTTGGACATATCCTGGTGCAGGATAACGGAGGCCGGATTGAACCGATAAACACATTAGCATCTGAGATACTCAGAAAAGTTGCGAGGAAGGAGAATTATCATGGACAAAACGCCGAACAGGTATTACTGGGAATGATTGTTTACCCTGAAATATGGCAGCATGAAGCAATGATCCGAATTAATCATCATGACCTGCAAAAGATAGTAGGGGTAAATAAGGGTTATGCAGCCTATACTGATTTTTTTACGAATGATAGTTTTCGGGCCTATAAATTACAGGAATATATCCAGTCGATATATCATAAAAAACCAACCGAAAGGACAAAACTTGATAATGAGATAATACGGGTGGATGAAAGGCTGAATATATGTTACCTCGTTTATACAGGCGCCTTGTTAAAGCTATTTCCTGCTAAAGACGATACAAGTCATACATGGTATGCACAGACATTCACAGAAAATGTCTTCTCGCACGAAGATTCAGTTTTCGTAAAAAACGTGTTAAGTTATTACAGTCAGGAAGTAAAAGAAGCGATAAAATCAGGAAACTGGGCAGGCCCGAACGAGGTATTGAAATATATTAAAACATTCCAGGAGCAATATGGTATGTATGTGATTCCTTCCGGAATAAAGGTGAAAACTGAAGTCCTTTACAACAATATCAACTTGTTCAGCCGTATAGGAAAGATATATTTGTTGGCAGGAATACTTTTACTGGTTATACAGTTCATCTATATTTTTATGCCGGCAATTAATCTGCGCTGGCTGTATCTTCCTTTAACGATCATTATTTTTATTGTTTTTTCTTTGCATACCGCTGGTCTTGGTATACGTTGGTACATCGCAGGGCACGCACCCTTGAGTAATGGATATGAAGCATTGATTTATGTTGCATGGTCTACAGTACTTGCCGGTATTCTATTTTCACGTAAGGCTGGTTTTGCCTTAGGTTCAACTGCCGTTCTGGCCTCATTGATTTTACAGATTGCACATTTGAGCTGGATGGATCCTCAGCTTACAAATCTTGTCCCTGTGTTGAAATCATACTGGCTTGTATTACATGTGGCGGTGATAACGGCGAGTTATGGATTTCTTGCATTGGGTGCATTTATTGCCGGAATCAATCTCCTTCTTATGATTGTGCAGAACAGGCATAATTTTGAGACTATCGAACATCAGGTTGAACAGGTTCACAAGGTGATAGAAACAACGCTGATTGCAGGACTCTATCTTCTGGCTATCGGAACATTTCTTGGAGCGGTTTGGGCGAACGAATCATGGGGACGTTACTGGTCGTGGGATCCAAAGGAATCATGGGCATTAATAACCATCCTGGTTTATGTCTTCATTTTACATTTACGGTTAGTCCCCGGATTAAAAAGACGGGTTACTTTTACAATACTCGCCCTGGCAGGATTCTATTCTGTGATCATGACCTATTTCGGTGTCAATTATTATCTGTCGGGCATGCACTCTTACGCACAGGGCGATCCGGTTTCTCTGCCTCCGGCTGTATATATTTCTATAATTATTGTTGTCCTGCTTTCGTGCGGGGCAGGGGTAAAACAATACTGGATAAAGAAAGCTACAAGCAACTAAGGGGTGGTCGGTATAACTGTTTTATCGACCTTCCCTTGTCGGTTTGGCTGCTGTTGTCGGTAAAATACAGGTATTACTTAGTGAGCGAATAGTACTGAACTATTGATTTTTAACCAACACGATTTTCTCGTTGAATTTTTTGATAATATCGTTGCACAAAAGTTTCAGCCTGAGGTAATCTGATGCATTATATACTGCCTCGTTAAACGAGTAACCACCTGAAATCACAAGGGTATTTTCATCCTTTTTGTAGATTAAATAGTTAATTGTGATCAGTTTGCTGTCATTTTTCAGGTTCTGTGGCAGATATTCAACAGTATAGCCTTCCGGAATTGTTAACAGTGTATAAAATTGCCGGGTTCTTGGGTATTCCAGGTCGATCGGGTAATTCCGTGTTGATTGTTTAAACGGATTTTCCATTAGCGGCTCATTCAAAAAGGGAGCAATATATATTTTCTCGTTAATTCTTTCTAAGTCATATCTGGCATTACATTTTATTATAAAGTCTTTATTCGATTCAAGGTAGTTTTCTGTTCTTATGGAATCAACAGGGGTGAGGTTTTTATCAAAAATAAGTTCTTCCAGTTTTTCATATTCTCCTGAGTATTTCTTCCGAAGTGTTAATGCATCGTAATTATTTGATTTCAGCATATAGTTAACGAGTAATGAATCCGAACCGGTTGGGATTTCAATAACAAATTGATAATTTAAAACAGACTTCACAGATGAAGATAATACCGCCCATTCAACCACTTTTTCTTGTATGACAAGTCCTTTATCGTTAAGGCATTTCTCCGGAATAAGATAATCCGGCATGAATGAGTCGGTAGCATCGGCCAGTTGTTTTTTGCCATCGATATTTACTAGCACTATAACATAGTTGAAAAAGCTGGCAAATGGCAAATCCATCTTAATCTTGCCATGATCGCGAGTGCTGAAATAATCAATGAAAGAAATATCAATAAACTTTTCATCAGAGAGCGAAGTGATTACAATTGCCTATAAAATGACGGTTATGTTCAAAATTATTATTATGAGGGCATAAATAGGAAAAAAAATATTCAAAGCGCAGAAGATTTAAGTAATATGATTATCCGTAATTGTACCTGAATTTACCATACCATGTATCTTCTATGG
>CAZWIU010000093.1:0-16085 GCA_964634105.1 uncultured Bacteroidales bacterium
GCAATGTCAGCTGGTTTTCATCAACATTACGAACAAAACGTTCCCGCTTTGCACCATATAACAAGCGGCTCATCTGGTCGATCTGGAACTGCATCTCGTTGATCCGGGACTCCAGTAAGATGTTCTCCGCTTTAAGTTTCTGATTTTCTTCAAGCAGTTGTTCAGGGGTTATGTTTTCCGGTACCAAATGCATGCCCCAAAACTAAGAGACTATGCGCTGTAACAGGTGTAAATCAGGGATTTGTTATTCACAAAGTTTGAACCCTTTGTTAATAAAAATCACGAATTTACGCTTGACTGATATCGTTTCCTTCTTTGAATATTTTTAATGGTAAGTCCATCGACAATCATAACCATCTGGGCATAATCCAGGGTGATACTCCCAACAGTGGAATCATATTCGGGAAGTTCAAATGTGCCTTTCTCCAACCGCTTATAGTATAGGGTAAAACTAATTCCCTGCCAGTGTAAAAGTTTGATCTTATCGCGACGCCTGTTTATGAATATGAAAACATCCCCACTGCAAGGGTTGTTTTCCAGGGTATTTTGAACCAAGCCCGATAAACCATCAAAACTCTTTCTCATATCAGCCGGTTGGCTGTATAAATGGAACTTATTACTGGATGAAAGGGTGAACATAGGATTATATGCGGATCAGGTTTCTTAACAGTTCTTCCTTTATAGTAACCGGGCAATCTACAGTTATCCCGTTTGGATAAGTGATAGTTATAATCACCGGCGCTGTCTCTGTCAATGGTGTTGTTATTGTCTTAGGTACATGTACAGGTATAAAGGAACGTGATGGTGCTTTTGCTTGATGTCTGCTGAGTTCTTTCTGGTACTTCTTCTGCCAATATTTGAAGGTACTAAATGAAAGATCGTTCTGGGCGCAATATTTCCTCTGTGGCATGCCACTCTCTTTCCAAAGTTCTATGGCAAGATACATCTCTTCCTGGGTATACTTTTGGTTCTTTTTCATGACCCGAAGGTATCTCCCCAGAAATTATTATCACATACCTACTTGGTAGCAGGGATACGGCGGAACTATACCGAATCATTAATAAAAATTTTTGGGTGTTGCAACGCTGAAAACAGGAGAACAATACCTATATAAATTCGTGTAATAGCATTCAATTTCTTTTTTATTCTGTACCAGGTGGAGCTGAGTATTGAATAACATCTTCACGTTGAATAATGTAGGATAAAGCCAAATTGCGCATTAACGCAATTCCATTGGAAATTCGCTGAGAAAGCAGTATGCTGCCAGTAAGTAACACTTAAAAGATAGTTGTGAAAAACTTTTGGTTTTCCCTACAGATTATTATCATAGATAATAGTTATTTTATGCCTGTTTCATGTTGCCTACGGCCGAATGCTAAAATCGCTGAAATACAGGATATTGGTTTATTTTTTTCTTATTGCAGTTGTCATTGCAGGAATTGTCTTTCCAATTAATTATTTCCATAAAAGAAGTGAATTAAAAATAAGGCATACAGTTTCTTTACTAGATGATTTATACGTAGGATTTATCAGGGACATGAAGTATGTTGGTGAATTTCTCATGCTTGAAACCACGAATCAACATTTTTTCATGACCGGTGAGAGTCTTGTACTTCAGGCTCATGAAGAACAAAGGGAATCGCTATTGAATATGATCAGGAACATAGAAAGTATGTCAGCAACCAATAACGTAATTAACTTGTTAAGTATTGAAGAAATCCGTAATCTATATTCCACATATTGTCAGCATTTTGATAGTCTTGTTCACTATATATACACAAGAGGATTCGGAGATTTTGGCCTTGAGGGAGAAATGATCAGATGTATTTCCCAGGCGGAGAAAAATCCACTTTTTAAAAAAGAATCAATTGCATTACGAAAATATGAGAGAGAATATTTTAATCGGCATGATTTAGTATCTGTGAATTATGTGAATAACCTTTCAGATAAATTGATAGAAAGTATAAGCAACGATCCTTCATATAATAAAGAAGAAGCAATCAATCTAAGAAATTCAATAATTGAGTATAGATCGATTTTTAATAAGTTAGTTGATATTGATAAAAAACTTGGAATAAAATCAGACTCCGGCTTGCATGCTTCCATTTCGAAATCCGGATCCTCTCTGGAAGATTTGATTTCAGCAGCAATTAAAAATGCTGAACAGAACGAACAAATCCTAGTAGCAAGGCTTAATTGGCTGTTTGGCCTATTCGCCGCCCTCCTCATGTTAGGCACTATTCTGGTAAGTTACTTTTTAGCCGGACATCTGGTAAATAACCTGGAGAAACTCACCAGCTATATCTCCCAACTATCAAAGCACAATTTTAATTATACTGATACGAATTTAGACTTAAGAAATTCGAGTACTGAAATCAGAGAGATCTACAAAGAATTTCGAAACATGATAGCTCAGCTAAGAATTCGTGAAACGCAACGCGATCATGCTTTAGCAGAAGCTACAGAAAAACAACGTATGTATAGGGAAATGGCTGATCTCCTCCCACAGGGTATTTTTGAAACCGATAGAATGGGGAATCTGGTTTATTCCAATAAAGCCTGGCATAAGGCATTCGGGTATACTGAAGAGGACATTAAAGAGGGTCTTAACCTGATTGAGATCCTTCAAACAAATACTGAAAGCAATCTTTTTGGTATTAATAAAGTTGAAAACTCCGATTATGTTGCCATTCGTAAAGACGGATCGAAATTTCCGGCTCTGGTTTACTCCGATGTTATTACGAAAGATCACAAAATCGTCGGAAGGCGGGGTATAATAATTGATGCGACCTTAAGAAACAAATACATTGAAACTTTGCAAAAGGAAACGGCCAGAGCCGTTACCTCCGATAAGCTCAAGTCATCATTTCTGGCAAATATGTCGCACGAGATCCGTACACCCATGAACTCTATTATCGGATTCGCCAATCTGCTATCGGCCGATCAAATTCCTGATCATCAGAAAAAAGATTATATTCAACATATTCAATCAAGCGGGCAACTCTTACTGAATCTTATTGATGATATTATTGATATTGCTAAGATTGAAGCTGGTGAAATCAGGATAAAACCTGTACGTTGCGAACCAGTTAAAATGATTAATGACTTAAAGCATACTTTTGAAGGTTATAAAACGCGGATGGGAAAACAGCATATACAAATTATAACAAAACTACCTGATACTGAAATACCATTCAAAACAGATTGCTTCAGATTACGGCAAATAATTACAAACCTCGTAAGTAATGCTGTGAAATTTACAAATGAAGGAAGTGTTACTATTCATTGTGATATCAGGAATGAACGATTTCTAGAGTTCTCAGTTGAAGATACGGGTGTCGGTCTGACAAAAGAAGATCTGAAGGTTATTTTTTCACGTTTCAAACGGAGTAGTTATTCGGAAGATAAAAATATTAGCGGCACAGGATTAGGACTTACAATATCTAAAAACCTGGTTGAATTGTTGGGTGGACAAATGTGGGTAAGTTCTATCCCAGGTAATGGAACTCGTTTTTGGTTCCAACTACCGTACACACCAATTGTTGAACAAACAGAAAATAAAATCCTTAAGTCGGCACCAGAACGTCAAACGCATACAATTGATTTAACTAACCGTACAATTTTAATTGCCGAAGATGATGATAACAGTTATAAATACCTGAAGGAAGTACTACAAAAAACCCATGCCAGGATTATTCATGCTGTCAACGGCAAAGAAGTTGTTGAGGCAGTTAAATTCTCAGAGGATATCGATCTTATTCTTATGGATATTCAGATGCCTTATCTTGACGGTTATCAGGCTACCAAAGAAATTAAAAAGTTCAGGCCGGCTTTACCAATTATTGTCCAAACAGCCCGGGCAATGGAAGGTGATCGTGAAAAAGCGATACTTTCAGGATGCGATGATTATATAACAAAACCTTTAAACCCACAGAACCTTCTGGCTAAGATTCAACAATTTCTTACTCAAGATAATTTCCCAACATCAGCCGTTACAAGATCTGAAGAAATTGAGAAATTAATACCTGGTATTGATCAGGCTCATTTGGAATCATAATATATGCAGCTCTTGCTTTTTAGTAATTCAACAAATGCTGGAGAAGGCTATTTAGAATACACATTACCCTATATCAGAAGTTTTCTCGGAAGCACTAACAAGAATGTTGTATTTATTCCTTTTGCGGGAATATCATTAGGCTTTGATCGTTACCATATGATGGTGGAAGAAAAGCTAAATTCAATTGGTATATTTACGAAATCGATTCATAGGACAACAGACAAAGTCAAATCCATTTATGCGGCTGAAGCCATAATAGTAGGAGGAGGAAATACTTTTTGTCTGCTCAAAACACTTCAACATGAAAAATTAATTGAAACAATACGGCAGTCTGTAAATAAAGGCATTCCTTATATAGGGTGGAGTGCAGGTGCAAATCTGGCATGTCCTACTATCATGACTACCAACGATATGCCGATAGTCCAGCCAGACAATTTTAAAGCTTTAAACCTGATTCCTTTCCAGATAAATCCTCACTTTACTGATTTTCAACAACCCGGTCATGCAGGGGAAACGCGTGAAACAAGAATAAATGAATTCTTACTCATGAATAGGCAGGTATATGTTGCAGGTCTTAGAGAGGGAACTCTTTTCATTATTAAGGAAGGAAAAATAAATCTTCTTGGGCAACGACCTTGTCGTATTTTTAAATATGGAGATGAGCCTTTTGAAAAACTTCCTGGTGAAAATTTTGATTTTCTGATGCAATAATTTCCTGCAACTTTGCATTAGAATTCAGCAAAAGTATCTAATCAACTATTGAGATGGTTCTGAATAAAAGAATTCTTGTTCGCATAGCATTAATATTAGTCATTTTATGGTTATGCCTGTTGGGAATATTTTATTTTTCAACCGGAAAATATCGTGATCATGCCATCGGGATTCTTAAAGCACAGCTCGATAATCAGCTTTTATCTGAGATACAGATTAATAAGGATGATATACATCTTTCGTTGTGCAAGAACTTTCCATATATTAGTCTGGAGTTATCTCATATTCTTGTAAAATCGGCACCGGTTGCAGATCTGGAAAGTTTTAAAAGAATAGATGCAGACACATTGCTTTATGCAAAGAGGATTAATTTAAGTTTTAATATCAGGAGCCTGTTCTCAAAAAAGTATGAATTAAAGAAAATTGAGATCGAAGACGCCTCCCTGAACCTACTCTCGGACAGAAGAGGGAATGTTAATTATAAAATTATTAAAGATACTGAAAAAGATACTTTACAGGATTCCATCCGGTTCGATATAAAAAAGATCATCCTCAGGAACATCGAATTTCAATATTCCGATTTGAAGAGCAATTTTTTCTATTCTGATCTGATCTCACGCGGTGAGGTGACAGGTACATTCAGTAAAGATGATTTTCTGTTAAATATTCAAGCATCGACCGAACATGCAGATCTTCGTATTAAAGATTCCAACTATCTTGAAAAAGAACCGCTGGAGTTATTTCTGAACATTACAAAGGGTATTGATAACTATCTTGTGAAAAACAGTAGCATCAAGATTTTCGGGATTAAAGTAGATCTTTCAGCTAAATTTTTCACTTCGAATAATAATTATGCAATAAAGTTTTCATGTAATTCAGTTTCACTTCAGAAAACAAAAAGTGCGCTAACAAAATTCTGGTCTGACTATCTTTTGTTATCTCCTCAGCATGGAGACTTAAACCTGCTTGGTGAAATAACCAGTAAAGGAATTGGCAATCCTTTAATATCATTACAATTTGAGATCAAAAATGGAGTATTGAAAAACAGCAAAAAAAACGTCAGAATTTCCGATTTATACTTGAAAGGTTCATATACAAATGGCAAACATAGAAATTTGCAAACGAACTTTTTAAGAATTGATAGTCTATCTGTTCAATCGGGGAATAGTATTCTTTTTCTGGTAGGACAAGTTCAAAATTTTAACACACCTGTCTTCGAAGGAAGAATAAGAGGATATTTGGAATTAAAGAAACTATTGGTAATTGAACCTTTAGCAAGGAAATTTGAACTTGAAGGGATTGCAAAAGGTAATATTCGTGCAAGAGGAAGTCTTTCCACTGTCAGGAATATCAGAAACCAGGATATACAGAATATTAAATTATATGGAGTACTTCAATTTGATGAAGCCTATATTAAATCATTATTAAATTCTTTACCAGCGTCAACCATATCAGGTACCATTAAAGTGAATAGTCTGACAGAGATTAGCCTGGATGATATACTTATTCAAACCGGTAAAAGTAACCTTCAGATCAAAGGAGAGGCATCAAATATATCCTTCTTTAAGAACGATAAATCGATATTCCCGGTCTATCGCTGTACAGTTCGGTCAGATGATTTTCATGTAGAAGATTTTATGGTAGGCTCTTCATCTGAAAAACCTATAAGAGTAATTTTTCCTGATTCATTAAAAATTCTTGCCGGAATTTATCTCAAATCGTTTTCATTTGGTAAGTTTTCTGCTAGTGATGTATCGGGTAATTTTTCATACAATCCTAAAACAATCTACATCAGAGATTTTTCAATGAATACTCAGGAGGGAGTTATTAAAAGCGATTTGCGGATTGATCAGACAGATGATAAATTAATTTCGGAAAGTTATGCAACGCTAAATCATGTGGATATAAGCCAAATGTTCTATGCATTTAATGAATTTGGCCAAACGGTTATAACACATCAATATATCGATGGATCCTTATCAGGGAGTGCACATATAAAAGCTTCATGGGATTTCAATCTGAATCCGATTTATAAAGATCTTTCTCTTACTTCACAGGTAAAAATTGAAGATGGAGAGTTAATTAATTATCCGCCTATAATGGGACTTTCTGATTACATTGAAGTTGAGGAGCTGGAGCATATTAATTTCGATCGGCTGCAGACTTCTGTTACTGTTGATAAGGAGAAAGTAATTATCGGACAAATGCAAATAAATTCTTCCGCGATATCTCTTACAGGTTCTGGTGAACATAATTTTGATAATAGCTATATATACCGTTTTCAGGTTGGGCTATCTGATATTTTATGGAAGAAAGCAAGAAAAAAGAAACCGGCAAATAGTGAGTTTGGCTATGTGGTTGATGATGGCCTGGGAAGGCATATAATTCCGTTAGCAATCACCGGGAAAGATACAGCTTTCGAAGTAATCTACGACAAAAAAACGGCTGGATCTCTATTCCAGGAGAAGCTTTTACAAGAAAAACAAACCTGGCAAGAATTGATTTCTCAGAAAGATAGTGATAATATAGGCTCTCAACCTGATATTCCAATTGAATGGGGGGGGGAACAGGTTAAAACTATAAAGGATAGTAATAAAACCAACAATCCGAACGATAATTTTCAAATTGAATGGGAAGATGATTAAACGTGAATATCTGCAATTGTATATTCAATAATAAGAGAAGCACTTACGTTCATTTATATGGTATCTGTATAATTACCTTTGGAAAAACATTAATAAATCGACTTCCATCGTATGAATATTTACAGTAAAAAAATAATTTGGAAACTATTCTTATTAGGCTGTGCAATAGCGATTGGAGTTGGTTCACTCTGGTATACAAATAAGCTGGTCAAGAAATTAGCAAACGAAGAAAGAAAAAAAATTGAACTCTGGGCTAAAGCCACTAGTTTAATACCTAAAAACGATGTTAAAGGAGAGAGTCTGGACTTCTTGTTTTCAGTGGTTCAGTATAACGAAAGTGTACCAGTAATACTAGTCGATCAGGATACGAATATACTGCTTTACAGAAATTTTGATACTTCGAAAGTATCGAAACCCTTATATCTCGAGAAGAAACTGGAGAAAATGATGCAGGAAAATCCTCCAATTGAAATTCCATATCTACCCAATAAAAAGCAGTATTTATACTATAGCAGATCAATAATCTTAAACCAGCTCACATACTACCCATTTATTCAGCTCGGGGTAATTCTGCTGTTCATTATGGTAGCCTACTTTGCTTTTAGTTCATCCCGAAGAGCCGAACAAAATAAAGTATGGGTAGGTCTTTCAAAAGAAACGGCCCATCAGTTGGGGACACCTATTTCATCGCTGTTAGCCTGGCTGGAAATATTAAAACAGGAAAATACAAACCAGAATATGGTTGTTGAATTACAAAAAGATATATATCGACTGAATAAAATAGCCGACCGATTCTCAAAAATTGGTTCACAACCAATTATATCAAATCATGATATAATTCCAATAATACAAAATACGCTGACCTATCTGAAAACCCGTTCTTCTGATAAAATCAAATTCACGCTGGAAACCGTGAAATCTGAATTAATAGTTCCGCTTAATCCACCGCTTTTTGAATGGGTTATAGAAAATGTTTCGAAAAACGCAATGGATGCCATTGAGGGAGAGGGAGAGATAGCTATTTCTGTTGCTGATAACGGTCAATTTGTATTTGTCGATATCAGGGATAATGGAAAAGGAATTGCAAAATCGAAATTCAAGACAATATTTAAACCCGGATTTACTACAAAAGAACGTGGTTGGGGACTAGGTCTTTCCTTGACAAAAAGAATTATTGAGGAGTATCATCAAGGGAAAATTTTTGTTGCAGAATCAGAACTGGGGAAAGGAAGCACAATACGCATTATTCTGAAGAAATAGCATATAATTACGAAACTATTGGAAGGCATAGCTAAAACATACCGGTTCAGTAAAGCAGAAAAACTATGTTCCGAGAAGAAAATATCACAATTATTTAAAAACGGAAATACAATAAAGGCCGGTTGTCTAAGAATAATTTACATGATTGAGGAAGAAAATAAAGATTGTCCAATACAGCTCTTAATTTCTGTTCCAAAAAAACAATTCAGACTTGCCGTTACAAGAAATCACATAAAACGCTTGATACGAGAAGCCTATCGCCTTAATAAGACTGTCTTGCTAAATACACTTACCCTGCAGAAATATTCTCTGCAATTAGCGATTATTTTTATCGGCACAAAAGACGAGCATTATGATGCGATCAATAAATCACTAGTGAAGGGAATAAGTAAGTTAACAAATAGGATGAATAATATAAAACAGAGAAACAATTAACACCTATTACCGCTTAATTTGTATAAGCTGTCCCGCCAGGATTCGAACCTAGACAGGCAGAACCAAAATCTGCAGTGCTACCATTACACCACGGGACAATTTTGAGGTGCAAATATACAATAAAATTCAATCGCACAAATTTTAAAAGTTTTGGAAAGCAGGTTCTAAGGAGTTCCTTGGCAGGTATAATTTTATTTAACTTCATCTGGCCAAAACAAAACGCCAAGGTTTACTTATCCAAGGCTCTCCGGCATAATCAATTCCTATCCTAGGGGTAACAATATAGTTGGAGGTGTTTCCTGTATCTTCAAGCCAAATTCTTTCAGAATGGCATAGATCTTCACCATAGTATGACCTATTAATACCAAGATGACGGCTGAGCCTGCCTGGTCCGTTATAACCTTCAATTCCTCTGATCAACGCAGCTTCGGGTACAGCTTTAGGTCCTGTTACTATATTCAACATCCAATACATACCATATATAAGGTATACGTAAATGTGCCCGCCTAAATTATACATAATTTCAGTTCTTGCTGTTCGACCTTTGTTTGCATGACAGGCAGTATCTTCTTCTCCCCGGTAAGCCTCTACTTCCGTTATTATATAGTTGTGTCTTGAATCATCTTTTACTACCACAAGTAATTTACCTATTAGCTCTGGGGCAACTTCGAGTACATCGCGTGAATAAAAATCTCTATCGAGTCGATTCATAAGACTGGGAACCGTTTTCCGGTGTGGAGAAAAGAAAGAATGAATAGAAGAATGCAAAGAATGAAACACCTACATGGGTTTCAAGTGTATCTTCATTTAACATGGAAAGAATTCCTATGAGAAAAAATAAGGTGAATAAATAATGGCCATATTTCTTTTCAAGTATGGGAGGCACAAACAATGCGATTAAAAACCATAAAAAACCGAATATTCCAAAAGTCAGGAAGAGCGTGATAAACTGATTATGTGTCCGATGTCTGAGTCCTGGATTAAGTTTTGAGTTATCGATTTTATATTGTTCATGGAATTCGTTATTAGGGTCGCCAGTACCTGTTCCAAACCAGAAGTGACGTTTTAAAATATGAATTCCCGTCTTCAGGTATTCAAGACGCTGGCCCAGTGATTTTCCATTTGGATCACCTGTTTTACAGTATTGTTCAATCTCCCAGAGGAGAATATAAATTCGCGGATACAAAGCAAATTCATGCTTAAAAAGATGATTTGTATAACCTTTTTCAATCATCATAATATCCTCAGGTGTTAATTTGCTGATGCCGACAGAATCTTTTTTATATCCAAGAGAAGTTAAATATCGTATCAGTGTATTTCGAAGCAACTGTCCTTTTCGATCCAGACTATCATATTTATAACTACTCTTATTATTCCATTCCTTTCTTAACTCAAACTCCGATACATTTAGCCAGATCAGATAACCATTCTCATATTCCTCATTATTAAAATCGTTCATGTACGGATTACCGTTTATTGTGAATTTTTCCAGAGCAGTTGTTTTTTTGTCATGTTTTTTGTTATATCGGGCATAAGAATATACCCCATAAAATATCATAAAGCAAATAATGATCGAGGTTGAAATCAAAGAAATTATTTTGAGACGATTTCTCTTAATATTATATGACCACCAGATAATAGTAACGGGCATAAGTATTAGAAAAATAACAATCCCTGTGAATGATTGAAGCAGTATTAAAAAACAGATAAACCATGCAATGCAGATAATGTAAAGAACTTTTTCCCATGGCCGAACATAAAGTTCCCTGAAGAACGCCATATAAATTAGCGTAAAAATGAGTAATACAACAATCAATGAAAAACGTATATGCGATATGAATACAGAAGCGTACCTGGAATCAATCAAATCAAGTTCAGAAAATCCGAGAATTACATAAGTTGAAATAAATGAGCTTATCAGAACTGTAATAAGGAATAGTTGAAGGATAATTTTAAACCACTTCTTATCAAATCGTGGAGATGTGCCATAAATAAGAGGAAGAGCAAGCAGTGGTAATTTGATTCTGATATCATGCAAACCGTAAGCAAAATCGGTGGTATTTAAAAACCAGATCAGATGTATTAGATAAATTGAGAGAATCAGCCATACTGCTTTGCGTGATTTTAAAACAGTAATTTTTTCAAATCCAGATACTGTATTTTTAAATACGAATGAAGAGATTATTTCAGCAGCCCAGTTTATAGAAAGAAGAATAATGGAGATGCTTAACAGAAAGTGCGACACAGGCAAGCCAATTACCAGCAATCCAGTACCAAGTATGTGTATGTAATAATGTATTTTCTGTTGCGACATTATTAATCTTTCTGATATACAAAGTAAATGATTATAGCCTATAATAACACTGATAATTTAATATTTACTTTTTTGTCACTTTGTGAACATGGGTTGCGCTATTAAAAACTCAATAATTATAATCTTATGCAAATTAATTTTTTATAGTTTGTTTATTTCATAAAAATAATTGTATTTTTGCACTCCACAAATTTAGGGTGGTATATTCCATAGATGTGAAATAATTCTTATAAGAGGAAAAAAGTGGATACACTGAGTTATAAAACTAAGGCGGCTAATAAAGCGACAGTTTTAAAAGAGTGGTATATTGTTGATGCTACGAATGAAGTACTAGGAAGACTATCAACCGAGGTAGCTAAAATCCTTCGAGGAAAGAATAAGCCAAGTTATACTCCACATGTTGATTGCGGCGATAATGTAATCATTATCAACGCAGAAAAAGTTCGATTAACAGGCGATAAGATGACTGATAAAAAATATATCAGGCATACAGGATATCCCGGCGGGCAGAAATTTGAGACTGCAGATCATATAAAGAAAAAAAACCCTGCCTTGTTAATTGAGAATTCCATTCGCGGAATGCTGCCAAAGAACAAATTAGGCCATGCGATATTCAAAAATCTTTATATCTATGTAGGTAATGAACATCCGCATCAGGCACAGCAACCAAAAGAACTAAATATTAAATCTATTAAATAATGGGTATGGGAGTAGTTAATGCTCTGGGAAGAAGAAAAACAGCGATTGCACGAATTTATGTCAATGATGGAAAAGGAAATATTACGGTTAACGATCGTAAAATGAATGAATATTTTCCTTTTCAGCAATTGCAATATATAGTAACTCAGCCTCTTGCATTAACCAATTCAGCTGGGAAATACGACATTAACGTAAACATTTCAGGAGGTGGCGTAAAAGGTCAGGCTGAAGCTGTTCGACTTGCAATAGCCCGAGCACTGGTTAAACTTGATCCTGACTGTAAAAATGTTTTAAAAGCAAATAAACTTCTTACACGTGACCCGCGTGAAGTAGAGCGTAAGAAGCCGGGTCAGCCTAAGGCGAGAAAAAGATTTCAGTTTAGTAAACGTTAAACCTTTATTTTGTTTAGCATCTAAATACCAGAGACTTCTGCATATCAGAACTACTTTGGTGTTGCTTTTGAAAGAACGTAAACAAGTTAAATATTATGCCTAGAACAGATTTCAATGAATTATTAGAAGCAGGTGTACATTTTGGGCACCTTAAAAGAAAATGGAATCCTCATATGGCTCCTTATATATTCATGGAGCGAAATGGGATTCACATCATCGATCTGCATAAGACAGCAGTGAAATTAGATGAAGCATGTGCTGCCATGAAACAAATTGCCAAATCTGGCAGAAAAATATTGTTTGTAGCAACTAAAAAACAAGCAAAAGACATTGTTGCGGATCGTGTTAAACAGGTTAATATGCCTTTTGTTACTGAACGTTGGCCGGGTGGCATGTTAACTAACTTTCCGACTATCAGGAAAGCTGTAAAAAAAATGGCTTCCATCGATAAAATGGCAACCGATGGGACATTCGACAATATGTCGAAACGTGAAAAGTTACAGATTACACGTCAACGTTCCAAACTCGAAAAAAACCTTGGGAGTATTGCAGACTTAACAAGACTTCCTGCGGCCATGTTCATTGTCGATATCACCAAGGAAAATATTGCTGTCAGAGAGGCAAATAGGTTGAATATACCTGTTTTTGCAATGGTTGATACTAACTCCGATCCAAATATTATCGATTTTCCGATTCCGGCAAATGACGATGCCTCAAAATCAATTGCACTGATTGTGGATAAAATTTGTCAGGCAATACAAGAAGGACTTGAAGAACGTAAACTGGAGCGTGAAAAGGAAGGTACTGTAAAAGAAAAGGACGAAGAGGATGAGGATCAACCAAAGAAGAAATCATCCAAGAAATATTCATCAAAAATCGATGAACTTGAAGAGGATATAGAAGAAGAAGGGATTGATGATGAGGAAGAAGGGATTGATGATGAGGAAGAAGAAACCGAAATCAGCGATGAAGAGATAGAGGAAGTTGATGATTCATCTTATAATGAGGAAGATGATAAATATTAATTTGTAAATTCAAAATAATGGCTCAAATAACTGCAGCTGAGGTAAATAAATTACGCCAAACCACTGGTGCCGGAATGATGGATTGTAAAATTGCCCTACAGGAGGCCGATGGTAATTTTGAAAAGGCAATAGAAATAATTAGAAAAAAGGGTCAGGCCATTGCAAACAAACGTGCCGATCGCGAAGCCCGCGAAGGTGTTGTTCTGGCTAAAATAAATAGTGATAGTACACTTGGGGCAATGATTGTACTGAATTGCGAAACAGATTTTGTAGCGAAAAATGAAAACTTTATCGGTTTTGCCCGCAAAATTCTTGACAAGGCAATTGAGAGCAATCCTGCTGACCTTGAAACGCTAAAAAAAGTCCAGTTAGAAGGTAAATCTGTTGCTGATAAAGTAATTGAGCAGGTTGGGGTAATTGGAGAAAAAATTGAATTATCATATTTTGGGAAAATTAATGCTCCGCAGGTTATAGCATATATTCACCCGGGTAATAAACTGGCAACGCTTGCAGGTTTTAACAAAAAAACTACCGAACAGGTAGCGAAAGATGTAGCCATGCAGATTGCTGCGATGAATCCTGTTGCTATCGATAAAGCTGATGTTCCTGCCAATGTAATTGAAAAGGAAAAAGAAATTGGCCGTGAACAAGCAAGACGCGAAGGGAAACCTGAAAATATGCTTGATAAAATTGCTGAGGGAAAATTGGCAAAATTCTTTAAAGAGAGTACATTGTTGAATCAAGAATTTACCAAAGATGCAAAGAAAAGCATCAGGCAATACTTACAGGAGAATGATAAAGATCTTACAGTTACAACATTTCTGCGATATTCATTGTCGAATTAACGATAAAAAAAAGGACCTCTCAAAGGTCCTTTTTTTTTAACTGTTTTATTTACTGGCTATAAATACGGACACTGTTTGAATGAAATGAATCAAGCTGATTATTAAAATGTAATTAGCTTTGCTTGTATTATTATGTAAATTGTATTTTCGTTTATTAATAAATTAACTCATGCTTAAATACAAAAGGATCCTTTTAAAACTAAGTGGTGAAGCTCTGATGGGGAATAAAAAAAGTGGTATTGATGAAGACCGTTTAATGCAATATGTAAAACAGGTTAAAACAATTGCTGATAAGGGAGTACAAGTTGGTATTGTGATTGGTGGAGGAAATATTTTCAGAGGAATATCAGGAGAAAAGGCAGGATATGATCGTATCAAGGGTGATTACATGGGTATGCTTGCTACGGTTATTAATGGATTAGCTATACAATCAGCTTGCGAATCAATAGGTTTAAACAGTACAGTAATCACAGCCATTGAAATGAATCCAATCGGCATTAGGTACTCTCCTCAAAATGTAAAAATGTCTTTTAAAAACGGAGAAGTAATTATTTTTACTTTTGGTACAGGAAATCCTTTTTTTACTACCGACACTGCAGCTGCATTAAGGGCTGTTGAAATAAAGGCAGAAGTACTATTAAAGGGAACCAGGGTAGATGGAATATATACTGCTGACCCCGAAAAAGATCCAAATGCAAGCCGTTATGAAAAAATAACTTATCGTGAAGCTTATAGCAAAGGACTGAAAATAATGGATTTAACTGCAATTACGTTGTGTGCCGAAAATAATCTGCCAATAATTGTTTTTGACATGAATAAAGAGGGAAACTTGTTGAAATTAATAGAAGGAGAATCTATTGGCACATACGTGTATAATGAGTAAATGCCATTACATAGTATCCGATAAGTTTTTTTTATACTTTTGTTCAACTTGATATAAACCCGAAACATTATGGAAGAAGAAATTCAAATTCAACTTGAGGATACTCAGGGGAAAATGCATAAAGCTCTTCAACATCTGGAGGAAGAACTGTTAAGGGTAAGAGCAGGAAAAGCAACGCCAAATATTTTGGATGGAATAACTGTTAATTACTATGGTGCAATTACGCCACTTAATCAGGTCTCTAATATTAGCACTCCCGATGCTAAAACAATTGCAATTCAACCCTGGGACAAAACTATGGTTGAAACTATAGAGAAAGCTATTCTTGCCGCAAATATTGGTTTAACCCCTATAAACAACGGTGATCTTATTCGAATCAATATTCCGCCTCTGACTGAAGAACGACGTATTGCGCTTGTGAAACAAATTAAAAATATGGGGGAAAACACCCGCGTAAGTATTCGTACAGCGCGCCGTGAAGCCAATGAGGTGTTAAAACAAATGAAAAAGGACGGTATGCCCGAAGATCTCGAAAAAGATGCGGAAATTAAAGTCCAGGAAATGACAGATAAATATATTGACAAGATAGATAAATTGCTGGAAGCGAAGGAAAAAGATATGATGACTGTTTAATCAGGCATCAAATATAGGCTTAAGGCTGCCCGATTAAATCCGGCAGCTTTTTTATTATTTGATTTATCACTGTTGTCCGGTAAAAGTTAAAAAAATTATATGCCACCAAATCACCAAGGCTCAAAGAAAACACTAAGAGACTGTCTAAAATTTAATTTTTATATCGATTAAGCATTACACGAATCA
>CAZWIU010000094.1:0-15935 GCA_964634105.1 uncultured Bacteroidales bacterium
TGGTGTGAGAGGACGGCAAAGCTAATTTATGGAACTTTGCCTCCTACTTTAATTAGCCAACAATGTGTTCTTGTTGAGATACGATATTTCGAAGTCTATAGGAATAGCTGCAGTGAGTTGATTTATAAATTCTTCCAGTCATATAACTGGTAAATCTCACTCTCGGTTAAGGCACGGTTATAAAATAACAAGTCATCAATTTCTCCCCGGAACATAGCGTAATAGCTCACCAGGCTTTTACCGATGTATACATCCTGGTAGTTATAGTTAAAAATAATTTCAGGGGTATATGTTTCTGATTTTATCAATTCACCCTCGAAATAATATGCCGTACTGTTTTCCGTAAATGTTACCGACAGGAAGAAATACCTTCCTTCTTCCCAAAAATTTGCTCCTATATCAGAGCCCGATTCAATATAGCCACTTGTATCCCGTATGCTCCACCAGTAATAGGTTGGATCGTATACACTGATGACATAACCAATTCGTTCAGCATCTGCTTTTGATATGATAGCTTGTAGCGTATCTTCCTCGGAATATGAAACCCTCACCCAAAAGCAGATTGTACCTTCATTGCCATTGAGCTGAGATGCGTTCGGAATTCGAATGAAATCGTCTGCACCGTCGAACAAGAATGAAGCCAGGCTATCGCCGAAACGATCAACACCGGACGAAGCTCCGCTGATTATTCCGTTATTTCTGTTGCCGCTGGAGTCCAGTGCATCCCCGTTCAAGGGGTAATAAGCCACTAGTCCGTCCGTGATGAAGCCGGCGTAATCAAAATATGTTTTAGGATGATTTTCACTTTTTTCTTCTTCCTCGCACGACATAATGCATAAAAAGAAGATACTACTGGTCAAAAAAAAGAGGATGGATTTCATCGTTGGATTTTTAAGTAATTTTTATTCCTGTAATTCTATTTAGAACTAGCCAGATGATTGATTATTCGTAACCCGGGTTCTGTTTAATTGAACCATGCGAAAGCTCAATATCTGACTCAGGGATAGGCATAATTTCATGTTTTCCGGTCTGAAAGTTCTCACCCCATTCAATTTTCGCTGTTTGATTTGTGATCGGGTTAGTGACCCATGCATAGTCTTGTGTAGCTTCATCAAGCGCTGTTTTCAGGCGTCGTGTCCTGACAAGGTCAAAGAAAGAATGTCCCTCAAAGGCTAACTCCACGCGTCTCTCATTATAAATATCTTCGATCGATACCTGTTCAAGGTTCTTTGGGTAACCGGTTTGGCCGCAATTTCGGGCACGGGTTCGCACCCTGTTTATGTATTCCAGCGCCTTATCGTTTCTACCAATATGTATAGCGGCTTCAGAAGCGATTAATAACAGATCGGCATAACGGAAATAATGAATGTCGTGCGGATAATCGCCAGGACAAACAGCTTCAAGTATGAATACAGGATCGGCAAAGTATTTCCATAATCCATATTTTGTCGCTTGCCATTGACCCCAGGGATAGTACAAAACAGAATCGGGCCGGGTTAATCGGGTCATTTCATCCTCATAGTAGTAGGGGACTGAATCACCATCGGCTATTACTGTAAGTTTATAACGCGGATCCAGTATCTCCCCCGATTCGCTTGTACAACCTATTTTTTTATAAGCTGTTTCAACAAAATAGTCGGTTGGTACATTCCCCAAAAAAGTTGTTGCGGTTGAAAGGAATGAGTGGACTCATGCCATACATATACATACCTGGGGCCGAAATAGTCTGGACGAAGATTACCTTCCTGATTTTCCGGAAATCCGTTTACATGGTCGGCCGCATACTGGATCGAGAATATATCTTCACAGTTATTATCACCTTCCGGTTGGAAGATCCATTTATAGGCCGGCATTTCAACAGCAACAATGCCATCTTTTGATGTTCTTTGAACGAAAAAAGGGCCCTGATTTTCGTCACCACCGACTAGTCCGTATTCTTCCGAAAGGATTACCGTTTCTGCCACGTCAAATGCTTCCTGCCAGTGTTCTGTATATAAATAGGTTTTTGCAAGCATAGCCTGAGCTGAACCTTTAGTGGCTCTGCCCAGATCTGAGGGATTATATTCACTTTTCAAAGGTAACCGTTGAATAGCCTCCTGAAAGTCGTCGATAACTCGTTGCCATGAAGATTCAAGAGTGGGACGTTCTGTATAATACTCATCAGGAGTGGGTACGTGATCGTAAAAAGGCAGGCCAAGTAGCTCGTTATTAAAATCCTGCTGCAACTGGGGTAAACCGGCAAATACAATGAGTAATTTGAATTCGATCAGTCCGCGTAGAAAATAGACCTCTCCAATAATCCTTTGCCTCAAAGTTTCGCTAAAATTAGAAAGATGTTCACCATCGGTAATAACATCCAACAAAAGGTTACAGCGGTATATACCGGTAAACAGAGTTTTCCAGTAATCATAAATACCGTTTGAATTAGGTGCTATATAAAATCTTTCAAAATTTGCCTGGAAAGGCGAATCGCTTCCTCCCGGTTCACCAGTATACTTCAGGTCCGGCGAAAGTATATCGCCCAGCATATCAAACCGATCAATCTTTTCCTGTTGCTGCAGAATGTCATAGATACCTGTCAAACCTTCCAGCGCACCTTCGGGAGTATAATAAATACATTCTGTAACCAAACCTATAGGACGCCTGTCAAGGAATTCAGAATCGGAGCATGAGGCTGTCAACAGAATTAGAAGGATGGGAAGCTTTTTGGACATGGCTTTATTTTTTTGTAAAAATTCCTCTCAAGTCATTCCCTAACAATATAATATACAAATAAATAAAGAAAATCCCCTAATAAGAATTTTATTATGTTTTCTGATGTTTCAGAAAAGTAGTTAATGTCTGTCTGAGATTAGACATAACCTTTTTTTATTACTTTTTCTGGTAGGTTCCAACGATCTCACCGATAAAAAAGCGATGATAATCCTTTTTCGGGTAGTTATCGCGATCAATCCACAGGTCCAGGAAATGATCCGGTCTCAGGTCATCGAAGTAGATCTTGCGGCATTCAATACTGAGCCGCGACTGCTCGAAGATTATTCCCAGGTTCTCTGTGATCAGGGGTTTTAATCCTGTAGCCTCTATTTTATTAACGTTTTTACCTGAATGAGATCCGCAATAATTTAATATTCTCCGGTCCTTTTCATCTAAGAAGCTTAGCGTAAAGATCTCATGGTTGTTGGCAAAATTAAAGGTATGCCTGGTGGGGCGGATAAAGCAGATGGCAACGGACTTATTCCAAAGTACACCCATAGCTCCCCAACTGGCCGTCATGGTGTTGAATTTTTCCGGTGTTCCTGCTGTAATGAGCATCCATTTCTCGCCAATGATGTTGATGAAATTATCTTCAATGCTCGTTGGCTCTATCTTTTTAAATAGTTGGTTTACAGTATTCATTAGAATTTCATGGTGTATTTAATTTCTGATGCAAAAATGATAAAATGCGTATATTTAGGCAATTAATTGTGCCATTTATTCTGCATAAAACCCAATATTTATTTGAATCAGAAACCAGTATATGAGTAAGAGGGAGAAAATTGATCAATGGTCGTTGTTATATAGAATATTGAAATTCTTTCCAGTAGGACCGGCGCATAATATGTATTACAGGAAGATACAGATTCAGCATGCCGACCGGATTCCTGAAGGCGAGCCCGTTATCATAGCTCCGAATCATCAGAATGCACTTATGGATGCTATGGCTTTTGTTATCGGGTTAAAATACCAGACAGTTTTTCTGGCCAGGGCCGATATTTTTAAAAGCAAGCTTGTTATCGATCTTCTGACTTTTCTGAAGATCATGCCTGTATATCGCATTCGCGATGGTATTTCAAGCCTCCAGAAAAATGATGAGATCTTTGATCTGACCGTTAATGTACTTAGAAACAAGATCAATCCGCTATGTCTGTTTCCGGAAGGTAACCATGGAGACAAACGCAGATTACGCCCGCTGGTAAAAGGAATATTCCGTATTGCATTCAAAGCGCAGGAGGATTACGGGACAAAGCCGGGAATCAAGATAATTCCGGTCGGTATCGATTATAGCCACTACCAGAAATTCAGACAAACGCAACTAATCAATTTTGGCGAACCGATCGAAGTTTGTGAGTATTGGAAAGACTTTGAAGAGAATCCCGGGATAGCTATGAACAAACTTCGCGATCGCCTGTCAGGTGAACTTAAAAAGGTAATGATTGATATTGTTTCAGAAGATTACTACGATATGTATATGGGGTTGCGTAAACTCTGTAATAAAACTTTTTGTGATAAGCTGGGGAAAAAACAGGGTAACCTTTATGATGAATTTCTTGTCGATAAGGAAATGATTGCCGCTCTCGATCGCTGTCTGGAGCGAGAACCAACTAGAATACAACAGCTTAGTTTACTGTATAAAGAATATTCTACGCTAAAAGAAAAGCTGAATTTACGTGACTGGGTAGCGGAACAAAAAGGCTATTCTGTGTTAGGCAACCTTCTTGGTATCCTTGCGTCAGTTTTTACATGGCCTCTAGTTTTGTTAGGGATCTTTAATAACTGGCCTCACTTTCTTATTCCCCTGAAGATAATAAAAAGCATTAAAGACCCGCAATTTCACAGTACAGCTAAATGGGGTGCAGGCTTTGCAATAATGATCATATACTATATTTTACTTTTTTTTCTGGCACTTATTTTCCTCCCTGTCTGGTGGATCAAAATTCTGTATATCATTACCCTTCCTTCCAGCGGAATTTTTGTCCTTTCGTACAGAAGGTTCATTATTAAATCATGGGCGCGTATACGGTATTCCTTTAAATTGAAAAGAAAGAATCCCGATATGCTGGCATTTAAGAAAACACATGACGATTTGATAGCAAAAGTTGTTGAGATATATGAGGGGTATAAATCAAAAGATTAAGAGACTGCCTAAATTTTTAAGTATTCTTAGTGTCCCGAATGATCCGGGACACAAAGGTTTCACCAAGTTTATGAGGCCTTTAAGTGAATGTGTTTGTCAAATTCAAATGTTAATATAGATGTAAATAGCTGATTATTTGCATAATATAATAATTTTAGACAGTCTCTGAAAAGATTAAAAAGATTAGTAATTTCACCGGCGTTTTCAACTTTCATAAAGAATGAAATATACTGGAAAAACTGTTTGGATTACCGGAGCTGCATCGGGTATTGGTGAGGCATTGGCATATGAATATGCAAAACATGGGGCGCAGGTAATTATCTCCGATCTTAATAAAGAAAAATTAGCGGCAGTCACAGCTAACTGTATTTCACTGGGAGGGCAGGCGTATGCTGCCCCATTTAATCTCGAAGATTCAACGGAAATTGAAAAAGTGGCTCAACAGGTGTTAAAGCTGTACCCGAAAATTGATTACCTGTATAATAATGGAGGAATCAGTCAGCGATCGTATGCAATCGAAACCCCGGTAGCGATAGACCGGAAAATTATGGAAACTAATTTTTTCGGTGCAGTTACATTGACTAAACAACTATTGCCTTCGCTCATGTCGGGTTCTGGTGGTCATATTATCGTTACAAGCAGCGTAGTAGGCAAGTTTGGTTTTCCGCTGCGAACTGCTTACTCGGCATCGAAACACGCATTACAGGGTTTCTTCGAAGCTTTGAGAGCAGAACTTGTTGATAAAAATGTTAAAGTGACCATACTTTCACCCGGGAAAGTACGAACGAATATTTCCGTGAATGCCGTAAATAAAGACGGAAGTCGTTATGGCGTCATGGATCCTAGCCAGGCGAAAGGAATGCCTCCCGATGTCTGTGCAAAAAAGATCATCTCGGCAGTAAACAGGAACAAAAAAGAATTATGGTTTGCAGGCAAGGAGGTGCTGATGATTTATATCCGGCTTTATCTTCCGGCATTATTTCATAAACTTGCTCCACGAGTTAAACCATTGTAGACACTATTCAATTAACGGTTTTTTAATATGAGGGAAAAGATTATAAGCGGAATCCAGCAGGTTGGAATTGGAGTTAACAATGTTCATGAGGCCTGGGGATGGTATAAACATTATTTTGGGATGGACATTCGTGTATTTGAGGAAGCAGCCCCGGCCAATCTGATGTTGCCCTATACAGGAGGAATTTCTCGCAACAGGCATGCTGCCCTGGCAGTAAATCTTTCAGGAGGCGGTGGTTTTGAAATATGGCAATACACCGAACGTGTTCCACAGCCGGCTGCCTTCCAGGTTCAGGTGGGTGATCTTGGCATCTATTCCGTAAAGATCAAAAGCAAAGATGTGAAAGCAACCTATGAATGGTACAAAACGGAAGGACTGGATATTGTCGGTGGACTAAACGAATTTGAAGGGAATAACAGTTTCTTTGTTCGTGATCCATACAATAACCTGTTCCAGATTGTTCCGGGTCAGAACTGGTTCAGGAAGGAGAATAAATTAACCGGGGCGGCATACGGAGCTATAATCGGCGTTTCAGATATTGAACTTTCTAAGAAGTTTTATAGTAGTATCCTGGGGTACGATGAAGTTGTTTATGATCATAATGATTTTTTCAACGATCTGGCAGCCCTGCCCGGTGGTACTCAGAAGTATCGAAGAGTACTTCTGAAACATAGCAAACCACGACTGGGGGCATTTAGCCAGTTATTTGGCAATAGTTATATAGAGTTGATTCAGGCACTCGACAGGTCGCCACAAAAAATATACAAGGACCGGCTTTGGGGAGACCTTGGGTTCATTCATCTTTGTTTTGATATTCGTGGAATGGAGCTGCTACGCGAAGAATGTAAAGCAAAAGGATGTCCCTTTACAGTCGATACGGGCAATTCTTTCGATATGGGTGAAGCGGCAGGAGCATTTTCGTATACCGAAGATCCCGATGGTACACTGATTGAATTTGTTGAAACTCATCGTATACCCATCTTAAAAAAACTGGGAATCTACCTGAGCCTGATGAAGCGAAAACCGGAAAAATCACTTCCCGCCTGGATGCTTAAGATATTGTCGTTGAGTAAAGCAAAAGATATAAAATATAAAAAAGCGGGCTGATACCCGCTTTTCTACTCCTGATAGAGCTATCTATAAATCAGATAGCTTGCTCTTATTACTTCATTTCATCAACTTTTTCCTTCGTTAAGAAATGATCTGCGGGCTTAAAGATCTTATCCATCAGACTGCTTTGTTTTCCGCTGAAATAGCTGCCTTCATTGAGAGAAGAACTCACAATATATCCGTGGGTTGTATCCGATTCAAAAGCACTAATCTTAACAGGAGTTGCAAGGTTTTCGCCTTCGATTGTTAAGGTATATACAGGTTTGTCGGAGATCTTTAATGACTCGTCTGCAAACGACGGACTGCTTAACCAGGCCAGGGAGGTAAGATAACCAGCTATCTGTGAACTATCTGCAGGAAGTCCATTGATTGTCCAATTGTTTCCCTTTTTAATAATATCATAGGTGTTACCGGGGCCATTAAATGAAAGCCTGTTCCAGGTATCTTTGTTTCCCCTGATCACAGTCCGGTCTCTGAAATCACTAGCCTGCCTGTTAAAGGATAGGGCGAGAAGTCCATCTACCGCATATACTTTTTTATCCTTGGCCGGACGAATATAGCTTGTCATCTTACCCTGTTGCTGATAGTAGTAATAAGGGTTGGTGTTTTTGGGTTGCTGATAGCTTAATTTGCCCAGGTACAGGTCAACAACCATTTTTTTACCGGCAAAAAGCTGAACTCTTGAAGCGGCAGAATCGGTTACTTCGTATTGTTTCCATTGTGATTTTTCATTGGCGGCAACACGCGTAGCCCTTAATGATGCCAGTGTATTAATCATGCTTTCTATAGTTTTACGATCGGCATTGTACCTCTTATTCTGATCACTGACCTTCCATATATTCCCTGTTTTGGATAAAACTACCTTATTCTTCTGCATCTTCGGATAGATAATAATCTGAGTCACTTTTGCAGTGTCAAAATCGGTTATCTCACTTTTGAATGTTCTGTTTCGGCTGATGGTTGACTTACTGTTATTGGCTATTATTACTATCACTGTCAGCGCTGCCAGTAATGCAAATATGCCGGCCAGCCATTTGGTCTTAATATTATTGAACATAACCCACCTCCATTCTTTTCAGTCGTTTTATTCTGTTTTGCTGAAACCGTATTAAACCATATATCAACACAAGTAGTATTGGTAACAGGAAATTCAGGTATTTAAGAAATGTTCTTTTCCCTTCTTCAATATCGTCCAGGGGGCGTGCCGTTGCACCGCTTGTCCGAAGTTCTACAAGGCCGGTATCATCCGAAAGCCAATCGATAGCATTAACGAAAAGGTTGATATTATCGGGATTAACCTGTCGTTGTTGCTTTTGCGCCGAGGCAAATTCACCATCGCCTACCACAACCATTTTTGTTGGCGCACTGCCTGCAATACTGCCTTCTAACGCTGCTGCCAAAGTCAGCTCTGAAATCGGGAAATCTGCTTCTGACCATTCCTGGGTAATATTTATATACTCCTCGGCAGGCTTGGTCCCTGATTTTTTAGAGGAGTATACTAGGGGTGTGTATTTAACTGCCTTATCACCCGAAAAATCAATAGAGCTTGCAAAGTTCATCATTACCTGTTCTAACCCTGATGATACGGTATGTTCACCGAAGTTGCCAAGGATCATGAAATAAGGGATGGTGACCTGCAAAATATAACCGGGTTGCGGTTGTATCCATCCCTGCTGACAGTTAATATCAATTACAACATTATTATTCACATCGATCCCTTTTTGCGACAGCCAACCTTCAAGACCTGTGTTCACCGCATGACTGTATTGTTCTTTTGTCAGGTCGACATCCGATCGGTTTATGGCAATAAATAACCGTCCGCCGCGCATCAGGAATGCATCAAGTTTTGCTAGCTGACCGGCAGGAAACGAATCTTTAGGGCCAATGATAGCCAGTGTATTGAAAATATCTAGGTTCAATGTACTATCTTCCAGATTGACAAGCTGTGTTGTATGCAATACATCCAATGCCTGCTTCGCTTCCCAGATCTCACTTAGCGTTGCTTCGCCGTGTCCCTGAACGATACCAACCACCGGCTTATTCTTGATGGAAAGTTTTTTAATAGCTGATGAAAGCTTGTATTCCAATCCAACGGTAGAATGGATCATTGGAATGGCTTCATTCTCTTCTCCCAGTTGGATGTTTGTACCCATGTATGCAACCTGGGCTTTGACCTGGTCTTTTTCTTCCACCTGAACCTGGAATTGATGCACACCCGCCTGTTCGGCCTGGTTTTTCAGCTGGTCATCTTTCATCGGGTCAATGAATTCATAGGATACCATGCCTTTTGAACGGTTGGAATATTCAATAAGCATGTCACGGACATCCCGTTTCACCTGTTCCAGCTGTGGCGGCAAATCGCCCGAAAAATAGGCTGTGATGGTAACCGGTTCCTCCAGATTTTTAAGGATATCTTTGGTTGCATGGCTTAATGTGAATCGTTTATCCTCGGTAAAATCGAGGCGAAGGAAAAACTGGCTTGCGAGGTAGTTGAGAAGAAAAACAACACCTATAATTAGCAGTATCAGATATAGCGTATTCTTTTTTGATTTCATAATGCAATAAGTTACGGTTAATCGGTCAGATTCCTTTTTGAGATTACCATCTCTGCTCCAAACAGACCAAGAAAGATTATAGATAGAAAATAGATCAGGTCTTTTGTATCGATTACACCCCGGGTTAATGATTCATAATGCGATGTAAGGCTTAAGTAGCTGAATAAATCTTTCAGAAAACCAGGTAAATACTGGGCCAGGAAGTTAAAAAGCACCAGGAATAACCCGATAAATAGTGCCAGCAGGAAAGAGATAATCTGATTATTTGTCAGACTGCTTGCAAAAAGTCCGATACTGATATAGGATGCACTCATCAGGATGGCGCCAAGATAACCCATGATAGTAGCGCCATGATCAATGGGGCCGACCGAGGCGACGGTAATATAGTAGATCAATGTAAGGCCGAGGGCAGTCAGAATAAGGATGAAGGCAGCAAAATATTTACCGAGTATCAGTTGAAAATCGGAAACCGGTTTGGTAAGTATAAGTTCAAGTGTTCCAGTATTCTTTTCGTCAGCCAGTAATTTCATAGTTAATGCCGGCGATATAAAAAACAAGATTATGTTAAGGATACTGAAGAAAGGCAACAAAGTCGCTTCTTTGTTCAGGAATATTGTACCGCGTCCTACAAACCAGGTAAACAGGCCTGCAATAATTAATAGCACAATAATGAGAATATAGGCAAGGAGTGAATCGAAATACGATTTCAGCTCTCTTTTAGTGATTATCCATATGGTTGACATAACAGATCGGTTTTATTAATTCATGGTCAATTCACGGAAGACATCTTCGAGCTTAGTTTCTGTTGGAGTAAGTTCTGTCAGAATCCATCCATTATCAACGCAAAGTTTGAATACATCACGGCGTGATGATGTTCCCGGTTTGCTCTGCAGTTCGAACGTATTACCACTCTGCGAGATAACATCCACCAGGTCTGCCGAAGGCAACGACTGTAATGCTTTGTAAATAGCATTACGATCTCCTTCATCGATGGTGATTTTCAGAATCTCTTTATTTTGCGCACGTTTACGAAGATCACTCGAGGTACCGTCAGCAACTATTTTACCTTTATTAATAATTAGTATTCGGTCGCAGGTGGCCTCTACTTCGGCAAGAATATGGGAGCTAAGTATCACCGTTTTTTCTTTTCCTATTTCCCTGATCAGGTCCCGTATTTCAGCAATCTGGTTAGGGTCCAGGCCGGCAGTCGGCTCGTCCAGTACCAATACCTGTGGATCATGTATCAGTGCCTGGGCAAGTCCTACACGCTGTTTGTAACCTTTTGATAGTTCTGCGATTTTTTTATGCTTTTCACCTTCCAGGCCGCAAATACGAACCATCTCCTGGATACGTCCCGGGATTTTTTCCTTACTAATGCCATGAACCTCGGCGACGAAACGGAGGTAATCAAGCACGGCCATCTCCTGGTAGAGAGGATTCGATTCAGGCAGGTAACCAATAATTTTTTTAATCTCCTCTGGTTTATCATGGATGGATATCCCTCCAATGCGAATATCTCCCTCATTTGGGGAAAGATAACAGGTAATGGCACGCATGGTTGTTGATTTTCCCGCACCATTTGGTCCCAGGAATCCCAGAATTTCACCGGTATTCACACGAAACGAGACCTGGTCGACGGCTTTCTGCGCACCAAATCGTTTAGTGATGTTTTCAACTATTATGTCCATAGTTTTATCGATAATAAAATGCGGGAACAAAAAAAAACTATTGTCGGTTTATTGACAATAGTTTTTAGAATTTTTAACATAAAAAAACGCAGCCTCAACTGAAACTGCGTTTATTCAAACTATACAGCAACTTATGATATTTTAACTTCTTTTACAGTCGATACTTTCTCCCCTGATTTCGGGATATGTATATTCAGCACACCGTTTTTATGTTTTGCCGAAATTTTATCAGAATCAACTTCTTCAGGCAGTGTAAATGATCTGCAGAATGAAGTATATCCGAATTCACGACGGAGATAGTTATCTTTCTTCTCTTCTTTTTCAACTTTCTTTTCAGAAGAAATAGTTAATACACCATCGTTAACAGATACTTTAAGATCTTCTTTTTCAAGACCTGGAGCAGCAACCTCAATCCTGTATTCCTTTTCTGTTTCTTCTACATTCACTGCAGGCAAAGTCTGGTTTTCACTTTCGAAAAACCGGGGCAGGTAAGTATCATTAAAGAAACTGTCAAAGATACTGGGTACTGCATAATTCTTTCTTCTTACAATTGTTGGTAACATAGCTTTATCCTCCTATAATTAGTTTGACATTTTTTTCATTCGTTCGCACAGGAATATTCAAGTTATATGCCAACGGTATTTTAAGGACATAATGACATTAAAATATAAATAGCCACTGTCAAAATGACGTATAGAAATAATAAGAATGAATTAATAACTATCGGAAACGCCTCATATTAAAGGGCAGCAGACAATTGTTAGGGAGTGTTTCTCGTTGGGATCGTTACCAGTACCTCGGATTTTTCTGCGTTATGAAGCGTAATCTGAGGGAAAGGTATTTCAATACCTTCATGTTCGAATGCCTGTTTGATTTCCTGCATAATGCTGTTTCGTAAGGCTGTGTAATTCGATTTTTCAAACCATAAACCATATTGAATGGTAATACTGCTTTCAGCAAATTCTTTAATGAGTATCAGTGGTTCGGGTTCATCAAGACAATATGTATTTTCAGCAGCCAGCCGTTTGAGTACTTCCAGTACATGTTTCAGGTCTTCATCATAGGAAACTCCGAACTCAAGATCCATCCTGCGAATCGGAAACCTGGTGATGTTTGTAATATCGGTGCTTATCAACGTCTGATTTGGAATGCGCACCAGCAGGTTATCAACTGTTTTTAGCTTTACCGAGAGTAAATCGATTGAATAAACGGTACCCAGTTTATCGCCTACACGGATTAAATCGCCAATTTCAAATGTTTTCTCAGAAATCAGAAATATACCACTTATGATATTACCGATGCTGGTTTGTGAGGCGATACCCAGGACAATACCCAACACACCTGCTGCTCCAAGCAATGCGGTTAGCTTGATATTCAGCTGATCGAGTACAAGAAGGATTATGATGACAAATCCTGTATACAAAATGAAACGGTTCAGGATAAACTTGCTCTGCAGGTTCAGGTTTTTCCAAAGCAGACGGCGAACCAGAAGGTTGATAAGCAGCAGTGCAGTATATCCTATAACTATTATCAGTATAATATTTCTTATTCTGATCAATGTTGCATCTTCAAAATATGTATGTAAAAAATCGAACATAATAGATCAATAGATTAATACTGTGTAAACGATTTGAGCATATGAAAGCTTTTTCTGAGAAGGTTCGTGTTTGTTTTTATACGCGCATCGGAGATTTGTTTATGTCCCCCGGCAAGTCCGGGACTTCCGTTTACGATTTGTACATCGCTTTCCTGTTCTTCTTCTTTATGGCTGACACGCAATTCATTCGTACAGAAGATATCACCATTGGTATAAAGATTCAGTTGATGGGCATGTATCGACAGGCGCTGGAAACTCATAAGGCTTGTCGATTCATTATGGATCCTGACAGGACAGACAGCCTCAAATTTTTGAATTGGATCTTTCGCAAGACCATAAAAAATATTTCCGGGCAAACGGTAAGCAAGTTCACCTGAATCGGAATCTCCAAACCAGGTCTGACGTAACTGAACTGAGGGAAATTCATAGATCAGGTTTTGGGGTTTAACCGAATGGGAGTACAACTGTATCCACAGGGGTATTTTAATCATCAGCTCGATCTTCATGGAGGGTAGCACAGCAACACTTTCATCGGGTTTTATAATCACAGGACGGTCGGGGAGGGCAGGGTGAATTATCAGATCATTATGTTTACCGGCAACAAGCTGATTCCAGCGAATATCGGTTGGTATTGATTTAACTTCTTTCAACCCTTCAGAAGTAAAAGCTATCGATTTTTCCCATGTTGTGGCGACCTGCCAAAAGGAATTCAAACGCCCGATCCAGAAAAGCATATGACCCGCTTTCGCAGAGTAAATTGTATGTTCCTCAAATTTGTATGTTGACCACATTGAATAAAAGCTCTTTTAGGTGTAAAAATACGGATCAATTAAAGAAATTAAAAATCGAAAGAGTTGTTTCGGGTCCAAACAGAATCGTCCATAATGAACTCTGGTATCTGCGTTGAATGTTCATTTTCAGAACCATTTTCTTCTTTTGAAGAAGAAAATAAGAACGATACAGGTAGCTACTGTTACAGCCCAGAAAGCAGGATAGCTATAACGAAAGCCCAGCTCCGGAAAATATTTGAAGTTCATTCCATAGACGCCGGCGAGAAAAGTCAGCGGAATAAAAATAGTAGCAAAAATTGTAAGGACTTTCATAATATCATTTGCCCGATGACTCACATTTGCGTTGTTTGCATTCATACCATCAATGAGCAGATCATTATAGATCTCAATATTTTCTTCAGCCTGGGTTATAAGATTTGCCAGACTGTGCAGGAAAGGTTTGGTCTTTCGTTTTACCAGGTTAGTATCTGACTTAAGCCACAGAAGGATCATTTCTTTCACAGGGCGTATATTTTTACGCAGAAAACTGATCTCCACCTTAAGCTGATAAATCTCTGATGAAAATTTATCGTTTGGTCTGGCAATGATATCCTTTCCGAGTTCTTCAATTTTTTCACCTAATTCTCCGATAACATACAGGTAGTTGTCGATTATAATATCAAGCAGGATATAAACGAGGTAATCGGTACCCGATGACCTGATCTTGCCCAGCGAATTGCGGATCCGGTAACGTACCGGTTCAAAGAAACTTGTGCTTAGTTCCTGGAAAGTAAGAACATAGTTCTCACCAAGCACAATGGATAGCTGTTCGATTTTGAGTTTCCCCCCCGATTGGTCAGCGCTGATCATTTTCAGGATAAACCCCAGGTTCCTTTCGTGATCTTCAAAGCGTGGTCGTTGATCGGTATTCATAATACTTTCGAGAAAAAGCGGAGGGAGGTCAAAAAGGTCGCCAAACCGCTGCATCAAATCAGTATCGTGGATGCCATACATATTGATCCATGATACGGTTGGCGAATCTTTGATTTTTTTCAAAAGCTCAAGATCATCGATGACCTCTTCATTCAGCGTTTTATCGTCATAATCTATCACGGTTATTTGTGGTGTCTCAACTTTACGATCGCCAATAAAGACTAGTGAGCCCGGGGCTTGCTCAATCAGGTTCTTGAGTTTGCGTGATATTTTGTTCATGCTGTGTGACAGTTATTTTTAAGGAGAAAGTTAAATCATTTTAAAATAGGCTGGGAATATTCATTTAAGGGTAACTTCCGGGTTTATAATTTCAATGCGTCGTGTATAAAATATTGCTTATTTATGACATCAGTAATTCTCCGAATATTACTAATATCTTGATAATAAGTCGGTTAAATACATAAATCAGTGTTGCACCCCATAATACGTATCACCGATAGTATCCTTGTCCTACCTGAAAATCGAATTCTTACACGACACCTTAAAAAATTAATACAATGGAATTTCCGAAACGTATCATTATTTGGGGTATTATATTATTTACCGTGCTTTGTTTATCCTTCAGGCACGAAGATCCTGAAAAGTCCGCACTTACCGTACTAAAAGACAGTTCCAATAATTACATGGATGGAACATACGAAGGTCATTCCCAGGCGCAATATACTTCAGAATACTTCTGGGGAGATATCCGGATAACAGTGAACAACAGTCTTTTTACAGATGTTCGCTTCAAGATCAGGGATACCTTAGCGCACGAGAATGTTGATTCGATGTATGGTGTAATACACTATGAAGGCTACCCTCTGTACATGCAGCAATGTGTAAACGAACAGCATGGAATTGAAGTCTACCCAGGATATTTGCTTAATTCGCAGGATCTGGATAATGTAGATGCTTATACGGGCGCTTCTGCTGTATGGTCGCATGACATCTTTATTGCTTCGGCAAAAGAAGCTCTTAAGGATGCAAAGAAACCAAACCGAATAAGCGACAGGTTACAAACCGACAATATCAATATTTGTATCTGGCCAAATCCTTTTTCTACAATTCTCAGTATTGAATATACCCTTTCACAGCCTGGTAATGTCAACCTTTGTATTTATAATTCGGAAGGAAAATTAGTTAAGCAGTTTGTCAATAAGATACAGCAAATTGGATATCACAGCTATCGCTGGGATGATTGTTCCCATCCAGGAATATACTTTTATTGTTTATGCGTCAATGAAGTTTCGATGAGCAGTAAAATTGTTAAATTAAATAATATGATTATCCGTAATTGTACCTGAATTTACCATACCATGTATCTTCTATGG
>CAZWIU010000095.1:0-15882 GCA_964634105.1 uncultured Bacteroidales bacterium
GGTGTGAGAGGACGGCAAAGCTAATTTATGGAACTTTGCCTCCTACTTTAATTCTATAAAAATTTTCTCTACATCCTTCTTACTATATTTATTATCTTTATCGTTCTTAAAATAACTAAAACAACACAAAAAATGTCATGGCAAAAATAATAGAACAGGAAAACAACACCATTAATCTAATTGGCGTAGGAACCGATATTAAAGGAGATGTAGAATCATCTGGAGATATTCGAATCGATGGTTCACTTAAAGGTAATTTACGCACAAAAGGTAAAGTAGTCATTGGTAATACTGGTCTTGTTAAAGGCGAGGTGTTTTGTAAAAATTCTGATGTAGAAGGTAAAATTGAAGGAAAAATTAATGTACAGGAGCTACTATCGCTTAAAGCAACTTCTTCCATTTTAGGTGATATAAGTGCCAGGCGCCTGGCTATTGAACCGGGAGCAAAATTTACTGGTAATTGCAATATGTCCAGTGAATCATTTGTTAAGGATGCCGGACAATCCGCAGCTCAGGAAGACCAGAAGAAATCTAAATAGTTTTACTCATTACTCGGGTATTGGATTTCAGATGGCAGCAGTAATATTTGCAGGGACTTTTGGTGGTATAAAGCTTGATAAGTTGACCAATCTTAGCTTCCCAATATTTACCGTGAGTCTTTCAATAGTATCTGTTATTATTGCTATGTATCTTGTTTTAAAAGATTTGTTGGGGAGGCATTAGAATGCGGCACCACTTTTTAAGTTTTATCCGAAAAAACTTATTCCTGACTATAATCCTGACAATAATTGGATGCCTCCTGTTTTATACCATCTTACGAGTTTATTTTCATCCTTTTTTCCCCTTCATATTGCTTTTCGCTTTATCCATAAACCTTATCCTTTTTTACACGGTAACCCGCAAAGCAGTAAGCGACAAAAGGCTTGTTGGTATGGTAGTTTCATCATTTCTAATCAAATTTTTTTCCTACCTGGCAATTGTGATAATTTTCTTAATTTTTGTGAAATCAAGACCAATACGTCTTACATTTGTGTCTGTTTTGTTTATCTTGTACATTTCCTTCACCTGGCTTGAAGTTCATAGTTTGTTGAAGTTTCTGAAATCTGGAGAGAAGAAATAGTATTGTATGGAAAATCTTTATTAACTTTATTATAAAAGTTGTGCACGGTATGTATCAGGTAGGGAAATATTATATCGTAATTGCATTCACACTGCTATGTTTTGTTTTTTCAACTATTCGGACCTATGCCAATGAATCTGTTTCGGAAGAGAAGATCGAAGCAGACGGTCATGAAAAATTTAATCCGGGTACTTTCATTTTTGATCATATTGCCGATTCATATGGATGGCATATCATAACCATAAATGAAACGAATATCAGCATACCATTACCTGTAATTCTTATTAGTAAAGAAAGAGGCCTTGTTGTTTTTATGTCCAATAAGCTTGAACATGGACATGGTTCTTATAAAGGATTTCATCTGGCAACCGAAGGTGAAAATAAAGGAAAGATTATTGAAACGCTTAGCAATGGAGCAGAAGTAATTCCATTTGATATCTCCATCACCAAGAATATCGCCTCTCTTTTTATAGGCATTGCATTAATTCTCTGGATATTTATTTCAGTCGGGAATGCGTATAAACGTAATCCACTTGCTCCGCCTAGGGGACTTCAGTCTTTTGTTGAACCTGTAATACTTTTTGTTCGTGATGAGATTGTTCGACCAGCAATTGGCGAAAAACATTACGAGCGATTCATGCCCTATCTGCTTACAGTATTTTTCTTTATCTGGATCAATAATATGTTAGGATTGATCCCCATATTTCCGGGAGGTGCGAATTTAACCGGAAACATTGCCGTCACTATGACGCTCGCAATCATGACATTTGTTATTACGAATGTTAATGGAACAAAGACCTATTGGGGGCATATATTTAATGCACCAGGTGTACCTATCTGGCTTAAAGTTCCTCCTGCACCAATCATGCCCCTTGTTGAAGTGATTGGTGTTTTCACCAAACCTTTTACCCTGATGATCCGTCTCTTTGCCAATATCACTGCAGGACATATCATTGGTCTAGGGTTTCTGTGCTTAATATTCCTTTTCGGTGAAATGAATCAATACCTCGGATATGGTGTATCATTAGTAACTATTGCCTTCATTGTATTTATGACATTTCTTGAATTACTGGTCGCATTTATTCAGGCCTTTGTTTTCACCTTTTTATCGGCACTCTATTTTGGTATGGCAGTCGAAGAACATCATTAATTCACTTAATATAAATAGCTATGTTATTAACTATCTTATTACAAGCAGCAGCCACAGCAGGTGTTGCAAAACTGGGAGGCGGTATTGGAGCTGGTTTGGCAGCAATCGGAGCCGGCATTGGAGTCGGACAAATTGGTGGTCATGCCATGGAAGCCATTGCACGTCAGCCTGAAGCTGCCGGAGATATCCGGACAAATATGATCATTGCCGCTGTACTTATTGAAGGAGTTGCCCTTTTTGCTGTAATTATTTCACTGCTTGCAGTGTTGTAAAAATTAAACAGAAGGATGGCGGTTGGCCATGCCTTCTGTTTTAAAAATGTGTTGCTATGGAATTACTTACACCGCATACCGGTACAGTGATCTGGTTACTGATCTCATTCGGTATTGTTTTTTTTATCTTAAAAAAATTCGCATGGAAACCTCTGCTGAATGCTTTGAAGATGAGAGAAGAAACTATTGAGACAGCGCTGAAATCAGCCGAAAACGCCAGGAAAGAAATGGAAAAGATCAATGCCAATAAAGATATTCTCATCCAGGAAGCAAAGAATGAAAGAGATAAGATAATACATGAGGCTAGGGAATTGAAAGACTCTATTATTAATGACGCAAGAAAACAAGCCGACATTGAAGCTGAAAAAATCATCGAAGCTACCCGGAATTCTATTAAATCGGAAAAAGAGAGCGCTATTAAGGAAATAAAGGAGCATGCTGCAGGCCTTTCTATATTCATCGCAGAGAAACTATTGAAAGAAAAGCTCGTTAATGACGAAGATCAAAAAGAATTGATCGACAAGTTACTTCGTGAAATTAAAACCAACTAAGCAGCTATACTAGATGAATGAGAGTTTAATTACAAAAAGATACGTTAAAGCAATTTACCAACTTGCCGAGGAAGAGGGTATACAGGAAAAAGTTAAAGCAAATATTCAGTTGTTACACGATTGTATCAAACAATCTCCTGAATTTAGCAATTTACTTAATAACCCTCTGATTAAACCAACCCAAAAAACGATCATCTTTGATACACTCTTTAAGGAATCTTTTCATCCTACCACAATGAGATTCTTACACCTGGTTATCCAGAATAAACGGGAAATGCATCTGCTGGAAATTTGCCTTCATTATCTGCAGTTCTATAAAAGTCTTATCCGGATTAAAGAAGCTGTTATTACAACCGCAATACCACTTTCTCCAAAATACCGGGATGATATTTATAATTTTTTTACAAAGAAATTCAAGATGAATATAGAACTCGAGGAAAAAGTTGATTCCTCCATTATCGGGGGATTTATCCTGCGAGTCGAAGATCAGCAGATAGATGCAAGCATTCAATCCCAATTAAGAAAGATTAAAAGAGAATTGATACACACTTAAAATTTTTTTTAGAATGTCTACAATAAAACCATCTGAAGTATCGAAAATACTTAAAGAGCAGATTAAAGGAATCCGGACAGATGTTGAGCTGGAAGAAATCGGCACTGTGTTACAGGTAGGTGATGGTATTGCACGTATTCATGGGCTAACCAATGTACGCTCCAATGAAATGATCGAGTTTGAGAGCGGTGTTATAGGTATTGTGCTCAACCTGGAGGAAGATAATGTAGGTGCTGTTTTACTTGGTTCTTCAGAAGCAATTAAGGAGGGTGATTCTGTTAAACGACTGAATCGTATCGCTTCTATTCAGGTGGGTGAAGGTCTTTTAGGACGAATCATCAATACCCTGGGCGAACCACTCGATGGAAAAGGCCCTATCGCCGGCAAAACTTATGAACTGCCATTTGAAAGAAAAGCACCTGGTGTTATCTTTCGTCAGCGGGTTAATGAGCCCCTCCAAACAGGTATTAAAGCAATTGATGCCATGATCCCTATTGGTCGTGGTCAACGTGAATTAATTATTGGTGACCGACAAACCGGTAAAACTGCAATCGCTATTGATACAATTATCAACCAAAAAGAATTTTTCGGTAAAGGAGAACCTGTGTATTGTATTTATGTTGCTATCGGTCAAAAAGGTTCAACAGTGGCAAATATCGCTAAAATACTTGAGACACATGGGGCTATGAATTATACAACTATTGTAGCTGCTACCGCATCCGATCCGGCAGCTTTGCAGTTTTATGCTCCCTTTGCCGGTGCCGCTATTGGAGAATTCTTTCGCGATACTGGTCGTCCTGCGCTTATCATATATGACGACCTATCCAAACAGGCGGTATCTTATCGAGAAGTATCCCTTTTGCTTCGCCGACCCCCGGGACGTGAAGCTTATCCTGGAGATATATTCTATTTACATTCCCGGTTACTCGAAAGATCTGCAAAAATTATCCAAAACGATGAAATTGCAGCTCAAATGAACGATCTTCCTGATATTCTACGCCCGATGGTAAAAGGAGGCGGATCATTGACTGCTCTCCCAATTATCGAAACTCAGGCAGGTGACGTTTCTGCATATATTCCAACAAACGTCATTTCTATTACCGATGGACAGATATTTCTGGAGTCCAGTTTGTTCAATTCCGGTGTCCGGCCTGCCATCAACGTAGGTATCTCTGTATCTCGCGTTGGAGGTAATGCACAAATTAAGACCATGAAACGGGTAGCTGGAACTTTAAAACTAGATCAGGCACAATATAGGGAACTGGAAGCTTTTTCGAAATTTGGTTCAGACCTCGATGCTGCTACTCTTGCTATTCTTGATAAAGGTGCTAAGAATGTTGAACTTCTCAAACAGGGTCAGTATCAACCTTATCCTGTGGAAAAACAAATTGCTATTATTTTCTGTGGAACACGCGGATTACTTTCCGAAGTACCCATTCACCGTATCAGAAATTTTGAGCAGGAATACCTTGATTTTCTTGAATTAAAACATAAAGATATTCTTGATGCACTTAAACAGGGAAAACTGGACAGTGAAATTGAGAATAAGCTAACTGCAATAGCTAAAGAAATAGCTGACCGATTCAAATAATAAGGAGAAGTTAAAAGAGGATTTATATGGCTAGTTTGAAAGAAATACGTACGCGTATTGCATCGGTTATCAGTACAAAGCAAATTACCAGTGCCATGAAGATGGTTTCTGCAGCGAAGCTTCGTAAAGCACAGGATACTATTTTGCTAATGCGCCCCTATGCTAATAAATTGCAGGAAATCCTCTCAAATGTATCTCAAAGTCTTGAAGGTGAACAGGAAAATGTGTATGGAGTTAAACGTGATGTTAACAACGTCTTGCTTATAGCCATTGCATCAAATAAAGGTTTATGCGGAGCCTTCAATTCCAATGTAGCTAAGAAAATTATTTCTTTAATCGAAACCGAGTATGCTACTCAGGCAAGTTCAGGACAAGTCAGTATTATGGCAATTGGCAGAAAATCAGCAGATCTCCTGCGAAGTAAAGGTTTCAAAGTAAATGAAACTCACCATGAAATCCTTGATAAACTCAGGTATGAAATGGTTGTTTCATTAGCAGATCGTATAATGAATATGTTTGCTGACCAGCAATATGATGAAATTAAAATTATCTATAATCAATTCCGTAATGCTGCAATTCAAGATCTGACTGTTGAACAGTATCTTCCAGTTTTAACCCAAAAATCAGCCGATCAAAAGGCCGGCAATACTGATTATATTATGGAACCCTCTCAGGAATATATCATTAAAACATTAATTCCAAAATCCTTACGAATTCAGCTTTATAAAAGTATTCTTGATTCACTTGCCTCAGAACATGGCGCCAGAATGACTGCTATGCATAAAGCCACTGATAATGCCACTGAATTAATTCGTTCCCTGCAGCTAGATTATAACAAGGCACGACAGGCTTCTATCACTAAAGAAATACTCGAAATTGTTAGTGGAGCTGAGGCTCAAAAGGGATAATTATATTAATGACTTCTAAAAATTCCATTTGAGCCTTAGAAAAGCATAATGAGCATTGATCCATTCTTTCTCTCCAATCAATATATTTTCCAGCTTAAATGCAAAGAACTGGTAGATACCTGAAAGTGTCAGGTTATCTCCTAACGAAAAATCAACAGTTGGTCCGGCATATACTCCTTGCATTTTGCTGTCTGTGAAGAACATTCCCCCAAGACTTGTATTCAGAATCGGTGATAATGGATAAGAAACCTGTGTAAAGAAATTATATTTTGTATATGTTAACATTTTTACAGTCTGACTACTTCCATAAAAGCCTGTTAGAAAACTTCCTTCGGGTATCAAAACATTATTGTTGTACAAAAATTCAAATATCAGGTAGATCTGGTTCGGAAAAGAATAGTCAGCGGCCAGACTCAGGAGTAGCAAATCGGTTGAATCAGCATTTTCTTTAAGTGAATAAAAATAACTCATTTCACCCCGAATACTAACACTTTTTACTGAACCCGAAAAACCAATTCCTGCTACAAGATCTCGATCATTCCACGTGATAGTATCAAACCCTTTAACTCTGTTGGATTGATTAATTAATCCCCCGAGTAGTTGAAAATCCGTATTCCATTTATTGAATCGAACCAAACCTCCGCCTGAAATTTTTTCTGTGCTGTCAATTTTCAATGCAAAATCAAGCGACGACACCGGACTGGCATAATATTGCAGCCTGATCGCATCAGCTCCCGGCCTTTCAGGATAATCGAAGTCAAAGAAATTATATGCGTTGAAGAGATCGTTAGGATTCCAGACAAAAGTCTGACCCCAGTTTATCCTTTGTCTTCCAACGGTTAATTCCAACCTGTTATTGGTATATTGGACCCAAAACCTATCTATTGAAAGTGAAATGAGATACTTATCACCCATTGTCTTATGATAGGTGAATGGGAGATAATAGTTTTCTGTTTTAAAACCATCCGATTTGTTTGCAAGAAAGACAAAATCGCCTCCTATAAATTGATTTCTTAATTCGATTGAACAACTGAATTTATCAGAAGGGTACCATTTAAAATTTAATCGGTTATGAAGTAATACCTGCCATAATGCACTATCATTCCCTGAATTATTTCCGGAATTTATCCAGAACAGAGAGGGCATTCCTGAAGCATATCCTGAGAAATCATAGGATTTTTGATCCAATTCCTGCGGAAATAATACCTTGTTAAGCATTAATATTATCACCGCAGAAAGAAAAAATTTTTTCATACTGCCACAGATAATTTTTCAAAGAAGCTATTTCGTAGAAACATTAATGGAGCTATTATCTGAAGAAACAAGATGCTATTGATAATCACATTGAATATAACTCCAAAGTACAGAGAAATTGAAGTATCAAGTACATACCAGAGAATAACAGGATAAAAAATACATTGCCAGGCCCATTTTTCTTTATGTCGGAAAGGATAACTCACAACGAAAAGCATAGAACTTCCCCAGCCTGCCATTACAGCACCACTAACTCCTAAGAACCAGTTTTTTAACATTATAACTGAAGCATCAGGAGGTACGCCGTGAAAGAAATTCTTATTAATCAGCTTATCAATGAAATTAACGGGTATAATATTACTCATTAGAGTTAAAAGAATGCCTGCAATTAGAACAATCAACATGGTTATCTTAAGCCATTCCGACCAGAATTTTTCTGCTGACATAGGTTGTTTTTATAAAAATGTTTTAAATAAATCTATTACTCAAATCACTCTTAAGAATTTTTTATCTCATCGCTTAAAATTTTCCCATCCTCCAGCGTGATAACCCGCCGGGCTTTTTTCATAACGCGGGCATCATGGGTTGAGAAGATGAAAGTAATCTTCTCATCCTTATTGAGTTTCTCCATTATATCTAATAAGTTTTCTGTTGATTTTGAATCCAGATTTGCGGTTGGTTCATCAGCTAAAATAAATTTTGGCTTAGATGCTAATGCGCGCGCTACAGCAACCCGTTGCTGCTGTCCCCCCGATAATCGGGAGGGACGACTATCGAGGCGATCTCCAAGGCCTACTGCTGTCAGTAATTCGTTTACCCTAATATCTCTTTCTTTCTTTGATATTCCCTGCATTTGCATCACAAATTCTGTATTTTCCTTAGCAGTTAAGACAGGAATTAGGTTGTAGGACTGAAAGACAAAGCCAATATTGTGCAAACGGAAATCGATAAGTTTCGATCCTTTTAATGTGCCTATATTCTCTCCCCCTATTATGATCTCGCCGGAAGTAGGATGATCTAAGCCTCCCAGCATATTTAGCAAGGTTGTTTTACCCGATCCGGAAGGTCCCACAATAGCAGCAAATTCACCTTCCTCAAATGATAAGCTAACTCCATTTACAGCATGAACTTTCACCTCGGAATCGTTATAGATTTTTTCTACATTTTTTATTTCAATCACTTTCATAGTTCAAGTTTTAAATTAAAAATAAAACAACTTTTTTCACTCTGTTCTGAGCGCTTCAACGGGATTTAATCTCAATGCCTTTCTTGCAGGCCATATGGAAGAAACTATCCCAGTAATAATTACCAGTATCAGAATGCCTATATAGTTTTCGATGGTTATAACCGGGTAAACGATTGCAGAGTATCCTATCGCCTCCAATCCTTCAGACCACATCGCCAGATTAATTCCTGTTTGGTGGGTTATATTCGCAACAATGCCACTAAAAACCAATCCTACAAGAGCTCCGGTCAAAGTCAAAAATACCGATTCGAGCATGATCATAGAAAATACCTTTTTCTTATTCATACCGATTGCCATAAGCATCCCTAACTCTTTTACCCTTTCAAGCACCGACATAAGCATTGTGTTAATAATGCCAAAGGCTAATGCCAGTAAAATGATCGCTACATAGATATATCCGATGAAGTTTGCATATTCCGTATACATGGCAATTTCAGGAGACAATTTACGCCATGACATGACATTATTCTCCGGTATTATAGAAGCCATTTTATCTCCCAGCATTGCTCCTTTTTCATTATCGCCAGCCATAATTGCTATTTCATGAACATCTTCTTTTCCAAGGCCTGTATAACTATTTAACGACTTTCGATCAACAAATGCATTTAGTCCGTCGAACATCGAGTTTGAAGTCTTGTAGATACCCCTCACCTTAAATACAGGATGGACAATTTCTCCATGAATATTCTGAACGGTAAGTTTAATGCTCACTCCCATCCTATAAAAAGAAAAGTAATCGATTAATTTGTCTCCATATTTTTTATAGTCCTGAGATGAAATACAATCCTTCAGTACTGCCCTGAAGTCTTTTTCTTTTCTATATCTCTTCGAGTTGATATCATATAATTTCGAGATCAATTCCGGTGGATAGATTTTTTTATCAATCGAATCGAGTTTTTCTTTGGTAATTTGATAATTTAATAGTTTCAGGCTCTCTGCTGCCTTACTCCCGATTACAATTGAAGGAACATGGTAATCATCTTCCAGAAAACTTCCTTCCAACATATTCTTGCCAATCTCGGATACTTGTATTTCCTTTTCAACATCAACTCCTTTTAGAACGAAACCTGTTGCCGCCCAATCGCTCTGTGCCATAACGAACATCTTGACCCGTGGCGACCAGGCAATTACATCTTTCATGGTATCAAGCATCTGCGTAACCTTCACATAATCGTTTATAGTGAATTGCATTTCTTCATTATAGAGAAAATCAGGATTATGTATCTGAATATGAGATACCTCGTTGTAGATAACATCATGAATCCGTTGGTTGATCCATCCTTGCATAAAGCCTGTCATCATGGTGCCAACAAAAATGCCTAGCAGGACAGCAACAATAACAACCAGACTTCTTGTTTTATTTCTCCAGACATTTTTCCAGCTTATTGACCAAATAATTCTGTTCATATCAATACTATTATGCCCTCAGGGCTTCAATTTCTTTCAGTTTCAATACTTTTCGCAAAGGGAATATACAGGCGATCACAACCATTAAGGCAACCACCAGAGCTTGCCATAGGATATATGTATTATACCAGGCAAGAGGCATTATGGGATCAAAGCCAAGATCTAACATCGCCTGCGCCATTTCTCCTGTAAGCTTTATCGGGTATTTGTGAAGAAAATATATGACTGGAGCACTTAAGATCACTCCTGTAACTACTCCCAGAAAACCCATAAGAACCATTTCTATAATAACTGTAATAGCCAGTTTGGCTTTTTTCATTCCAATGGCAATCAATACTCCGAACTCCCGATATCTTTCATAGATCATCATAAGAATGGTACCAAAAATCCCGAAGAATATAATAAGGTAGAGAAATCCCAGCATGACCTTTCCACTTTGATTATCGCTTTGTATCTGCTGCATCAGTACCTTATTGAATTCTTTCCAATTCTTAACTACCATATCACTGTTGCTAATCATTTTATTGAGCTTATCCTGCATTATCAGCATGTTCTCATCACTATTATCAATAAGATTTATTGCAATGGTTGTCACCTTGTCCCTGAGGTTGGAAAATTCCTGGGCAGAATTGAGGGACATATATACTACCTTATTATCAAGATCCGGGTTTGCGATTTTCACAATTCCTCTTACAGGATATAATCCGGCAGCAGTTGCTCCTTGATATCCCTGCCCTATAAGAATTAATGTGTCTCCTACTGTAAGTTTTAAATACTTGGAAAGACGATCCGAAATAAGAACGCCTGAATCATTTTGATTAAGGTATGTTCCAGGAAAATAGCAGATACTAGCGATTTGATCGATAATAGTCTTATCCTTCTTCTCATCAAGTTCTAAATCGGAAGCCATTGAACCGGTATTTGAATAAGAGGCGTATAAGAAATCAGCGAGTCTTCCCTTTAGATCATCAGGAATTTTCTGATCAGCCTTTAAAATTTCAAGCTTATGTTTGGTAATTCTATATCGAACCAGCCTGTGTTCCGGATTTGACAATTTCCGTTCTTTTTCAGGATCGATCCCCATAACGATGACGCCTTTGGTTTGATTTCCTGTTGATGCCAGGGCAAAAGTCTCAATATGCGGTACAACAGCTTTAATGCCATCGATATGTTCAATTGCCTTCAATATTGAATCTGTATGGCCTATGGTGTTTTCTAGTGAAGGATCATCTTCATAATCGGGATGCTGAACCTGCAGGAAACCTGCATACGATTCTATTGCGCTTTTAATCATATGCCCGTATGACCCAAGCTGCATTGAGCGCATTACAATAGCAAAAAAAACAGCAAATAATATTGAAGCAGATGTTATGGCTGTTCGTCTTTTGTTACGCCATAGATTTCGCCAGGCAATCTTTAGTAAATTCATCATTATCTTAATTTCTTCATATTTTGTTGTGAGAAGAAAGAGTCTTCAATAGGAATGTTGAACTGAATATCCTGAATTCTTATAACCGTTTTATTACCTTCTTCGTCGGCTGGGATAAGCTCAAAAGTGGTCGGAATATACCTCCCGTTGATTGTTTTAAGCTCTTTACCAAGCTCTGTTTTAACGAGATACGCATCTTCGTCATAATACTCAACTTTCAGGCTCAGGTAATCCTTCTTCGATATCCACATGATTATTTTACCCCATACAACCGGTGCATCTTCTTTTGGAATAAGCTCTATTTTATAACATAATTCGCCAACGATTTGCTCTTCACCCAATATCTTATGTGAGTAATCAGTAACTATTGATCGTTGATTCAGGAGATCGTCGTTTGTATAATCACTACCCATCCAGCCTTGCGATAACATGGATGTCGGTAGCTTGATCATCCGGTTTATCAATGGATTCCAGTTCCACATCTCCTGCTTAATCTTTAAAAAAGCCTGTCCCTGATCTTTGGCAGGAGCAGTAATCAGAACCATCGAAAGTTCGGTTCCTTTCGACCAGCTTTTAAAGTTAACAGTCCGTTCCCAGGTTGGCCGTACGACTGTCATGGACATTACGCTATAGCTCGATTTTTCACCACGCATTTTATCATCAGCATGTTTAACAATATCCGTAGCATTTTGTGCGGGTAGAATACCTGAAATAAAAAGTACTGCTGAAAGAAAGATGCCGTTTGTTAAATATGTTTTCATGGTATTATGATATAGTCATTTGTTGATATAATCGTTGTTTAATTTCTTCCATAGGAAAGTGCCTTGGATCAATGATATAATGGAAACATATGCCATCAAAAAGTGCAAGCACCATCTTTGCATCAGTTATCGGCTGGGGTGATCCTTTTGCTGCAAAATAGGATATAAGTGTACTCATCAAAGGCGTGATAGTTTCATGGAATTTCTCACTTATTAATTTCATCACGCCTGGCTGAAGCATCACCGTAATATATAACCGCCAGTATTTAGTATTTGACTTAAGTATTCCGAAAACTTCGTCGATAAAAAACTTCACTTCTTCATCAGTTAGTATTCCATCTTTATTGGGATCAAAAATTCTTGCTAATGCATCCATTCCATCATAAAGAATTTCCCGAATCATTTCTTCTTTACTTTCAAAGTAGTTGTACATCAATCCCTTTGATATTCCAGCCCTAGCAGCAATTTTACTTATTGATGTATTCTGGAATCCACTCTCAGATATAAGTTCAAGAGCTACTTCTTTAATCTGTGCCTTTCTTTCCTCACGGATTTCAAGATATTGTTTTTCAGTTCTCGGTGACATTTTAAATATTTATGATCGATCGTTCAGTCAATTTAAAAGAATTGTAAAAAGCTTAAAATATTTATTTTATGATTGAACGGTCGGTCAAATGTAAAAAAGTTTTTCTTAAAACCAAAAAAAATTATGTTTTTTTTACTGATAAGGAGTTGAGTTTAAAAAGAGCATTATTTTTCTTATAAGTTAGAAGAATTCTATGAATCCATTGTCATTAAAAGTTGATCGACCTTTGTAAAATATCTATATGCTTATATTTTATCTTCGGTTCTATGGATGTCAACTCCAATTACACCCATATTTGAACATTTCAAATAATTTTCATTTTCCAAAACTTACATGTAACTTTTAAACGACAAACCCGTCATACTGAAGAATCAGAAATTGAATGACAGTAGCTGAATATAATCATAGTGTAACAGAATTTGCCGACCGGCTATACCGGTTTGTACTAAAAAATATCAGGGATGAAAGCACGGCGCAGGATATTATCCAGGACACTTACGAGAAATTGTGGATTAAACATGAATCTGTTAATTTTTCAAAAGTCCGTTCATATTTGTTTACTGCAGCCTATCATACCCTGATAGATTATACCCGGAAATCGCGTAAACTGATAGATCTGGAAAGTATGAAAAATGCTATAAGTGACTCTTCGGACGTGTATTTCGATCTCAAGGAAAATCTCGACATCGCACTTGAAAAACTACCTGATATACAGCGTGCCGTAATTTTACTTCGCGATTATGAAGGATACAGCTATGAAGAAATCGCTGAAGTCACAGGCTTATCGGATAGTCAGGTAAAAATTTATATCTACCGGGGAAGGTTAGCCCTGCGAAAAATGATTGGCAGCCCTGAAATTTTGCTTTAATTCGAATTAAAATGATAATAAACAGGAATAATTATGAGCAATATGTGCTCGATTACCTTGAAGGCCGGCTGGATGAAAAGGTAATGGTGCTTATGAAAAGTTTCCTGTCTGAAAATCCGGATATCGAGGAAGAAGTAAGTATCTATGATCCATCCATGCAATTCAACTCCGGATCAGCATCTGTCAATAAAACATCTTTATTTCATTCATTTGATGATATATCATTTATAGGTCCTGAGAATTTTGAAGAGTTTTGTGTCGCCTATTACGAAGGTGATCTTACTTCAAAATCTTCAACAATGCTGAAACGATACCTTCAGCAAAATCCGGAGCTAAAGCCCATGTATAAACTGCATGCGAAATTGAAATTTACTCCTGACAAGCATGTTCATTATTCATTTAAAAAAACACTAAAAAAAGATGTGATTATTCCGGTTCAACGAAGAATTTATTATGCAATAACGGCAGCAGCAGCCATTTTTTTATTGTTCATGTTTTTTCAGCTATTTTATCTGAATAAACCCGGAACTGAACTATCAAATGGAACAGACCCTAATAATACTACAGTAACTGCATTTACTCAAAGTGAAAACAAACCTTCTAGGGATTATAATCAATCAATAACACATACAGTTGGAATTAACCGCATAATACAAAAGAATCATCCTTTACCTGCAACTGGTTTAAACGAAACTATTCATCATGAAAATGTTATGCTCTCTTTAATTCATCCTGTTGCTCCATCGATTGAAAGCATTGTCGCTGGCCCTGCATATAGAACGAATATTATTACAGCTATAACGATAGATTCCGTATCGATTAATAAAAATAGAATTGCAGATAATTTGGCTAAAGAAAAGAATGATCGCCCTACAAAAGCTCTTCAACACAAACTATTCTGGTCCGTATTGCACTTAAGCATAAAAGGCATTAATTCGCTCACTGAAAATAATCTTGCACTCCACACAGAACAGAACTCGTCCGGGGAACTTACAGCGTTCGCATTGGAGAACAAGAATTTTGAAATAAGCAAAAGAATAAACAAAAACGTTCAAAACTAAAACTCATGAAAACTTTATTTACAGTACTTATTATTGGTTTTACACTTAGTGTATCAGCTATGTCTAATTCCAGAATCTCAGCATTTAGTTTCGATTCGATGGCAGTGGATTCACTGATTGATGAAATATTGTCGGAAGAACAAATGGATGAGGACTCATTCCCAACAGAAGAACAGTTTAAAGAAGTCGTTAAAAAAGGTGATACCACCTTTATTACTCTTGGGAATAAAAAAATAAAAATAATTGAAAAAAATGGTGAAACGGAAGTGAAAATTCAGGATAAGGATGTGAAAGCTGAAAATAATGAAGATGAAGATTATGATACCGAAGATTTTATGGACGATGAACCCTTTGAAAAAGAAGGAAAAGGCAAAGAATTTAAAGGACACTGGGCTGGTTTTGAATTCGGACTGAATAATTATGTGGATAATGATTTATCCTTATCGCGTTCACCCGAAAATGAATTTATGGATGTGAATACAGGACGATCATGGAATTTTAATTTAAACTTTGCCCAATATAGCCTTGGCTTTGGGACCGATCATATCGGCTTAGTCACCGGAATGGGATTTGAATGGTGCAATTATCATCTGAATGATAGTAGTTTACAAAAATTTGATGGAGAGATAGTTTCGCTAGCGGTACCTGAAAGCGTAACTAAAAACAGATTTCAAACTACTTACCTTACAATTCCTTTGTTGCTCGAAATTCAGTTCCCAGGTAAAGATCGCGATGACAGGGTTTATGTTAGTGCAGGTGTTATCGGGGGTATTAAACTTTTCTCAAATACTAAGATTAAATATGTTGAGGACGGCATTCCCAGGAAAGAAAAAAATAAAAGTGATTTCTACCTGTCTCCCTTACGCTATGGATTTACAGCCCGGGCAGGTTATAAAGCATTAAAATTGTATGCTAATTATTACCCAACTCCGCTGTTCATGGCCGATCGCGGACCCGAATTATATCCGGTAGCCGCAGGACTTGTAATATCCTTCTGATCAATAAGAAGAATAGAATAATTGTCATTACCCCTAACCTCAATTTAGAAGTCAGGTCCAGCCGCCTGACTTTTTTTTATTGTGCGCTATGCATGCCATTGTTCTATAGGGTGCAAGACCCGAACGA
>CAZWIU010000096.1:0-15835 GCA_964634105.1 uncultured Bacteroidales bacterium
GATGGGGCCGGATTGGAATTTATGTTTATCACGTTGAATATTTCGCCCCGTTGGGGCTACCAATATTCGGCCCCGATGGGGCCGGATTGGAATTTATGTTTATCACGTTGAATATTTCGCCCCGTTGGGCTACCAATATTCGGCCCCGATGGGAACGGCTGGCTATTCTGATTTACCATGCGGATTTTCTTCTGTTTTTGGATATTTTTTCAGAACATGGTAATTCGTTCAGATAAATACCTCTCAATTAGCCTGGGAACCGGGTATTGACTGATAGCATCTGTTTCGATTTCGATGGCCGAGGGTATACGGAATTCCACACCGGCTTCGATCTCAATAAACCATGTATGCAATACCTGGTGTGAAAGAACATGCTTATATTCCTTGGAAATATTCCTGATTCTTACCTTGGCATTACCAATCATTGTTTGCCACGCAGGATGTTTCAGCAGAGTTTTTTCTGTAACTTTTTTCTGTATTTCTATCAGAGGAAAATCGTAAAGCAAAGCCCAGATGTCATTTTCCTTACGTTGCCTGATAATGATTTTATCTTTCTTAAATATGACCAGATAATAGAAATATCTGTCTGACATTTTAACCTTCTTTTTTTTGAATGGAAATTCTTTTACCCGTTTTGTAAGAAACGCATAGCATGAGTCGTTTACCGGGCATTCATTGCACAATGGTGTTGTAGACAGACAGACCAGGGCGCCAAGCTCAATCATGGCCTGGTTGTGCCGGCCCGGATTTTCCTGGTCCAGCAATTCAGCTGCTGCCACTTTAAAATCAATCCTGCCCGCTGAAGAATCAGGTGCAGATTCAATTCCAAAATACCGTGCCAGCACTCTGTATACGTTACCATCGATAGCAGCTACCGGTTCATTATAGGCAAGCGATGCTATCGCGGCAGCCGTATATTCACCAACGCCTGGCAGGCTCAATAAATCATCATAATTCGTTGGCATTTCACCGTTGAATTTTTCATTCATGATGCGGGCCGCTTTATACAGATTCCTGGCTCGGGTATAGTAACCCAAACCCTGCCAGAGTTTAAGAATATCTTCCTGGGTTGAATTAATTAAACTATCAAGCGTAGGATATTTTTCAATGAAACGCTGGTAGTACGAGAATCCCTGATTTACACGAGTCTGTTGAAGGATGATCTCGGAAAGCCAAATCTGATAGGGATCCCGGCCCTCCCTCCAGGGAAGCAACCGTTTGGCGGAATCGTACCATACTCCAATTTTTTGCGAAACACTCATTAGGATAGATAGTTATAAATATCAAACAAAAAACAAAATTAATATAGTTGCATTTCGTTTATCGATAGAAATACTTTATATTTGCAGCTCACTTCTAAAAGATATTAACGTAAATAATTGATAATTAAAGTTTTTAAACATGACCAAGGCAGATATTGTAAACGAGATTTCAAAAAGCACCGGAATTGAAAAAATTACTGTTCAGAAAACAGTAGAAGCCTTTATGGAAGTAGTTAAAGATTCCCTGACAAAAGAAAAAAATGTGTACCTACGCGGTTTTGGTAGTTTCATAGTGAAAAAACGCGCTAAAAAAACAGCCCGTAATATTTCCAAGAATACTACCATCATCATCCCCGAACACTTCATACCCGCGTTCAAACCTGCAAAGACTTTTGCAAATAAGGTGAAATCAAACATTAAGTAAACAAATTTGTCGGATCAAAAACATTTTAGCATATGCCAAGCGGTAAGAAGAGAAAGAGGCACAAGATGGCTACTCATAAGCGAAAGAAAAGACTTCGTAAAAATAGACATAAGAAGAAGAAATAACAGTAATTTTTTTCAAATGTATTATTCCTTGAACCTAAAGCTGTTCTGGCTTTAGGTTTATCGCTTTTCAGTTGACCTTCTGTTTCACTGTTTAGTATTCTTCGTAATAAAAAGAAGTTGTGAGTAAAGAACTAGTCATCGATGTAGGTTCTAACGTAATAGATATTGCCCTACTTGAAAAGAAGCGACTTGTTGAGTTAAGCAAAGAAAAGAGTAACCCGAAGTTTTCAGTCGGCGATATTTACCTGGGCAGAGTACGCAAGATCATGCCGGGCTTAAATGCTGCTTTCGTCGATGTGGGATATGAAAAGGATGCTTTTCTGCACTATCTCGACCTGGGTCCTCAATTCCGTTCACTGCAAAAATTCCTGAATGCTGCTCTCACCCGGAAAGGGAAAATAACCGGGATGCAACGATTCAAGCGCGAGAAAGACATTGATAAGAACGGGAAAATAGCCGATGTACTTAATACAGGGCAGTATATCCTCGTACAGATTGCCAAAGAGCCTATCTCGACAAAGGGTCCGAGGCTCACCTCGGAAATTACGCTGGCAGGCCGTAATATGGTGCTGATGCCTTTTAATGATAAGGTTTCAGTATCACAAAAGATTAAATCGGAAGAAGAACGTAAGCGCCTTAAAACGCTGTTACAAAGTATACGCCCTACAAATTACGGTATTATTGTCCGTACCGTTGCTGAAAATAAAATGGTTAAAGTGCTCGATGAAGAACTCCGCGGACTTGTTCGAAAATGGGAATCGGCATTTGATCGAATTCGGGGGACTGTGCCACCGGCACTGATCATCAGCGAGCTGAACCGTACCTCTGCTATCCTTCGGGACATTCTGAATGTTACCTTCAACAACATCTATGTAAATGACGAAAGTGTATACCGCGAAATTCGCGAATACATTGGTACTATAGCCCCGGAAAAAGAAAAGATTGTAAGCCTTTACAACGGATCGTCCCCGATTTTTGAAAAATTCGGGATTGAAAAACAAATTAAGGCGTCTTTTGGCAAAACGGTATCCTTTAAAAGCGGCGCATACCTCATCATTGAACATACCGAGGCACTGCATGTCATCGATGTGAATAGCGGAAACCGTTCCAAAGTAGTCGATAACCAGGAAACCAACGCACTCGAAGTAAATCTTGCTGCGGTTGATGAAATTGCACGACAACTCAGGTTGCGCGATATGGGGGGCATCATCGTAATCGACTTCATCGACATGCATCTGCAGGAAAATAAGAATAAAGTCTTCGAACGTATGCGCCAGGCTATGGAGGAAGACCGAACAAAACACAGCATTCTTCCGCTAAGTAAGTTTGGCCTGATGCAGATCACCCGCCAGCGTGTACGACCCGAAATGGCTATTAATACACGCGAGAAATGCCCGACATGCGGCGGCACGGGAGAAATTTCACCCAGTATCCTGTTGGTAGACCGCATCGAGAATGCACTGGCTGAAGTTGTGAAAAAAACCAGCGGTAAAATAACCATTAAACTGCATCCGATCGTTGCCTCGCACCTTACAAAAGGATGGCTTTTCACTATTGCCAGGCGATGGAAACGGACCTATAAATGCCGTATTAAAGTAGTTCCCGTCAGCTCCTATGATTTCCTGGAATTTCATTTCTTCGATTCGGAAGGACTAGAGATCATGTAATAGCATCATTTCAAAACATGTTTTTCATTGGATAAACAACGTGAATCATCAACATATCCTTTTTCCCTTAACGATAATACGCTAAGCACACTTTTAATATGTCATTACGATCACGACAGTACAGTCGGGAGAAGCAATCCGATATATTCGAAGGACTTCAGACAGGATGAGAAGGTCTGCTGAGGAGTATTGAAGCTTTATTGACAATTATTGAAGGTTTACTGACGATTATTGAAGTCTTACTGAGGGCTATTGAAGTCTTACTGAGGATCGCTGAAGCCTTATTGGGAGAGGCTGATCCTTCCTCCCTCTTTTATTCCCCCTCCATCCCGTTTTAGAATTTCTAAGGTTTTGTTTTGAAGAATGAGGGTAGAACAGAGTTTATTCCACCCCCTTTAATTCCCCCTCCAAAGGGGGATAGTTGGCTATGTCGATAAATACTACCAACTTATTTCAGAAACAAATCCACCTCCATTAGTTCACCCTCCATCCCGTTATAGAATTTCTAAGGTTTTGTCCACAAAACCAAAGAAATTCTTGATCGGGATTTTTCAGGATATGCATGGATTGCCTGGGTGTTGAGTCAGGGCTTTAAGGAGGTTGTTGAGTTACGATTTTTTAGAGGTGTTGAGTCACGGCATGCCGTTATTCAACTTTTTTGGCAGCGTACGTTAAACTGTTAAATGAACATTTGTTTTAATCTGCAGTTATAGTAACGTATCTATATTTTTACATGTTTGAACATTCGAATTTTAATACCTTTATGTTAAAATGACATAAGCATGAAAAGAATTGTCTTCACCCTCTCATTGTTGCTGACAACGCAACTCATTACTATAGCCCAGGTGCTGAATCCGGTGAGCTGGAAGTTCTCAGCAAAACACCTTTCGGGCAATACCTACGAATTACAATTTACTGCGATAATTGATGGCGGATGGCATATGTACGGCCTTAACATCCCGAAAGACGGGCCCATTGCTACATCTTTTAAATTCGACACAAATGCCGATGTTGAATTGACCGGAACTATAACCTCTATTCAAAAGCCGGTAATAAAATACGATCCTACCTTTGAAATGGATCTTGAACTCTATGATCATGAAGTTACTTTCACCCAGCGTGTTAACGTTTTAAAGAACACGGAACTTCGCGGTGCCGTCGAATTCATGGTATGTGACGATTCCCGTTGCCTGCCCCCGAAAGAAGAATCGTTCTCGTTCACGTTGAAAAATATAGCTGGGAAGACCCAGGAAAAAGTAAGCGAAAAACAGGTTTCAACTGAAAAATCAACTATTCAACCTGTTGAAACCGCAACCGATACATCAAAGAATACAGCACTAACACCGGAAACGCTACAAACAGTATTGCCTGCAGACAGCTCAGCAAAGCAAGCCGGGAAAACGGAGGAATCGTTGTTCAGACTTTTCCTGCTGGCTCTTATCGCAGGTTTTGGCGCCTTGCTTACACCCTGTGTTTATCCGATTATTCCGCTAACGGTAACATTCTTCATGCGCGATTCTTCACGATCGAAAGCAATCTTCAACGGTTTGTTCTTCGGCCTGTCGATCATATTTATCTATACACTCGCCGGACTATTGGTCGGACTGACACAGGTTGACCTTGTCCGCCTGGTATCTTCTCATTGGTTGCCCAATATTATATTCTTCCTGATATTTATTGCATTGGCCTTTTCTTTTTTCGGTATGTATGAAATTACATTGCCGGGAAGTATTTCCAATAAAATTGATCAGCAAGCCGATAAAGGAGGATTCATGGGCCCATTCTTTATGGCACTGGCAACAGTGATCATTAGTTTTTCCTGCACCGGGCCCCTGGTAGGCATAGTACTCGGCGGAGCGATGCAGGGAGAAATAATAAAACCTGTTATCGGTATGCTGGGTTTTTCGATTTCATTTGCATTGCCTTTTACACTGCTGGCACTATTCCCGGGTTTTCTTAAAAAGATACCTAAATCCGGTGGCTGGCTCAACGCGGTAAAAGTGTTCTTCGCATTTATCATGCTGGCGTTTTCATTAATTTTTCTTGGAAATCTCGGATTACCATTATTCACCCGCAAAGTTATCCTGATAACTGAAGCTGTAATATTTAGTCTCCTTGGCTTATATCTGCTTGGCAAAATACGATTTTCGCACGACAGTGAAATAAGTCATCTTTCAGTCGTTCGTTTATTGCTGGCTATTCTGTCATTTGCTTTTTCTATCTATCTGCTTTCCGGTATATCGGGCGCTGCACTCAAGATAGTAGACCCGTTCCTTCCTGCCAATGAACAGCAGAATATTGTAAAAAATGTATCTATTCAGAATGATATCCTTCCTGACAAAAAGAGCGGACTTCTGTGCACCGAAAAGCCTAAATACTCCGAATTCCTTCAGCTTCCCTACGGATTGAAGGGCTATTTCGATTATGATGAAGCCCTTGCCTGTGCCCGCGAACTAAATAAACCGGTCCTGCTCGACTTTGCCGGTCACTACTGTAAAAACTGTAAAAAAATGTATGCCGAAGTCTGGTCCGATCCCAAGGTTCAAGATCTGCTGCGTAACAATTTTGTGATTGCATCGCTCTATACCGACGACAGAACTGATCTGCCCCAGGAAGACTGGGTTACATCATCGCTCGATGGCAAGGTAAAAAAGACCATCGGAAAGAAATTCAACGACCTGCAGATTACCAAATTCGGTACTAATGCCCTGCCGCTATACGTCATCGTAAACAGCCAGGGACAGATCATTACCGACACGAAATATTATACGTATAGTTCATCGGTGGATGAATTTATTTCATTCCTTAAGGAAGGGATATCCGACTATAAATAACCTCTGATATAATCGAATCGAGACCCTTATTCTTCCGGAATTTTTAATAACAATTCAGTACTTTACTAACCTGTAGGCTGGATATGTAAGACAAATTCCTTATGTTCTCTGGCTGTCTTAAATGGTCATTACTCTGCGTCCGATTCTGTGATTATCCGGGAGAAAGAAGGATACATACTATTGAAGGTTAAAGGCAGAAATAAACATGCCGAACACATGACAAAAGGTATTTGTTTATACGATACATAACACTAGATTTGCATCTAAAATTATCCGGAGAGAAAAGTTCGACTCCGGTGTTGTTTATTTTATCGATCATTTCATGAGCAAAGACCTAACCAAACAGGCAAAGAAGGAACGGCAAATCATTGAGTTTGATGATGTAGTTGTAAAATTTGCAGGCGACTCGGGCGATGGCATGCAGCTTACCGGCAGTCAATTCTCCGATTCAGCTGCGTTTTTTGGGAACGACCTCTCGACCTTTCCTGATTACCCATCGGAAATCAGGGCTCCCGAAGGCACCATTGCAGGGGTATCGGGCTTCCAGGTCCATATCGGGCATAAAGAAATCTACACTCCCGGCGACATGGCCGATGTGTTGGTGGCCATGAATCCGGCCGCGCTCAAGTCGAACCTGCGATGGATAAAAAATTCCGCTATTGTCATTATTGACGTTGACAGCTTTACTGCAAAACAGTACGAGAAAGCCGGATTCACAACCGATCCGCTTGCCGACGGCACATTAGATGGTTTCAATGTTATTAAAGCTCCCATAACGAATCTTACACGGGCGGCTGTTCAGGAATATAAACTCGACCTGCGCACAACGGATAAGATGCGTAACCAGTTTGTTGCCGGTATGCTTTACTGGCTCTTCAACCGCGACCTGGAATCAGGAATCTCTTTTATTAGAAATAAATTCAAGAAGAAGCCCGAACTCGAAAAACCAAATATTACGGTACTCAGAACCGGTTATGACTTTGCCGAAACCATTGAAGCAATGGCAGCGGCATACGTGGTTAAACCTTCCGTGAAGGGGAAAGGCATCTTCAGAAATATTACCGGTAACCAGGCCACAGCCTGGGGACTGCTTGCCGCAGCTGAGAAATCAGGAAAAAAACTTTTTCTTGGTTCCTATCCTATTACTCCGGCATCCGAGATCCTGCAAGAACTATCAGGGATGAAACATCTGGATGTTATCACCTTCCAGGCAGAAGACGAAATTGCCGGGATATGTTCTGCGATAGGCGCTTCCTATGCAGGACGATTAGGCGCTACATCAACTTCAGGCCCGGGGCTGGCATTAAAAAGCGAAGCTATAGGTCTGGCAGTCATCACCGAATTACCCCTTGTCATTATTGATGTTCAACGAGGGGGGCCATCTACCGGACTTCCTACCAAAACGGAACAAGGTGATCTGTTGCAGGCACTCTATGGACGAAACGGCGAAAGTCCCTGCGTTGTAATGGCAGCAACCAGCCCGGCAGATTGTTTCTTCAGTGCATATCATGCCGCGAAAATTGCCATCGAACATATGACTCCGGTAATATTACTTACCGATGGTTTTCTCGCCAACGGCTCAGAATTATGGTCGATACCCAATACCGATAACCTGACTCCGATCCGCGTGCCCGAGGTTAAAGACAACGACCCCGATTTCAAACCCTATAAAAGAGATGCGGAAAAACTGGCCAGATCGTGGGCCATTCCCGGGCAAAAGGGGCTTCGCCATCGTGTAGGAAGTCTTGAAAAATCGGATATAACAGGTGAAGTATCGCACGATCCGAAAAACCATGAGCTCATGGTGCGCAAACGTGCCGAAAAGGTAGAACGTGTGGCTAACTATTTACCCGACCAGCAACTCATTGGTGATCCAACAGGCGACCTGCTTGTGATCGGGTGGGGCGGCACCTACGGAGCTATTTATTCAGCTGTTAAAGAATTGCAGGAAGAAGGGAAAAGCATATCGTTGGCCCACTTCAGCTATATAAATCCCCTTCCAAGGAATACAGGATCTGTGCTGGCTAATTTCAGGAGAAGAATAATCTGTGAGATTAACCTGGGGCAATTTGCTGCTTATCTTCGTTCCCGCTATCCTCAGTACGAATATATGCAGTATAACAAGATTCAGGGATTACCTTTTATGGTGAATGAACTGAAGAATAAATTCAACGAAATATTAAAGGAAATTGCATAATGGCTTTTGAAACATCGGAACCAATAACTGTCGTTCAGGATTTTAGCCTGGATACCCTGGTAAAATGGTGCCCGGGATGCGGAGGACATGCTGTGTTATCGTCCATTAAAAAAGCTCTTCCCGAAACAGGAGTCCCGAAAGAGAATGTTGTTTTTGTATCAGGCATCGGCTGCTCAAGCCGTTTCCCTTACTATATCAATACCTATGGATTTCATGGATTGCACGGAAGAGCAACCGCTATTGCATCAGGAATCAAAGTAGCCAATCCCGACCTTAGTGTTTGGGTTATTACAGGCGATGGCGATTCAATGGCCATCGGAGGAAATCATTTTATCCATATTCTTCGCCGAAATATCGACGTAAACATCATTGTTTTCAATAATAAAATATACGGCCTCACAAAAGGCCAATATTCTCCCACAACACCTCTCGGCAGTGTAACCAAAACGTCTCCTGACGGAACCATTGAAAGTCCGTTCCAACCTGGTGAACTTGCCATTGGCGCACAAGGTACTTTCTTCGCCAGGGTTGTAGATACCGATCCGAAGATGATGACGTCTGTCTTCAGTGAAGCCGCCCGTCACAAAGGAACATCGCTGGTTGAGGTGTTACAAAACTGCGTGATCTTCAATAACCAGGTACACGCTGCTGTCACCGGAAAGAACGTGCGCGACGATAACCAGATCTACCTCGAACATGGCAAACCGATGCTCTTCGGCAGGAACCGTGATAAAGGACTTATCATGTCCGGACCGGAATTACAGGTGGCTACTATAGGAGAAAACGGTATTTCCATGAAGGATATCCTCATCCACGACGCCCATACACCGAACGGTTCGTTGCATTATATGCTCAGCCGGATGCAACTTCCCGACTTCCCGGTAGCTATGGGAGTAATCAGGTCGTGTGTTTCAAACGTATACGAAAACCAACTTCATCTTCAGATCGACGCGGCGAAAGAGAAATCGAAAATCAGGTCGGTGAACGATCTGTTGCACAGCGGAAATACCTTCAGAATAGGGTAATTCTGTTTTCTATAATCAAACCGGATAATTGCTTTTTTTGCCTTATGTTATACCGGCAAGCGTCTGAAGACGCGCGCCAGCCTGTGGCTTTACTATTAGGCAATACGCCCAGGTGGAATAATGTATATTTTATAATTGAAAATTAAACCAATTACTAATAACTTAGGACAATACTTACACCCAACTATTTATTCCGACCTCCAATGACAAAAAAGCCGGATAGCAGTATGTCGTTCTATTTTGGCGATACTTCCTTTAACCTGCTTATGCAAAGAAGGATCAGGAAAGTGTTGGTCATCTGCAGTGAATATGACTTTTATATGCTTGAAGAGGATGGCCGGATCGATGAGCATATCTTTAATGAATATGTATCGCTGACATTACGCTATCCCCCGGTATTCATCCACGCAAATTCCGCCCGCCAGGCATTCACCATTATGGACCAAGAAAATATCGACCTGGTGATTGAAATGCTCAGTATCGGTGATACCGATGCTTTTCAACTGGCAAAACAGATAAAAGCCCGCCTCCCCAACATTCCGGTGGTAGTGCTTACCCATTTTTCACGCGAAGTATCCCTGCGACTTGAAAATGAAGACCTGTCTGCAGTAGACCACGTTTTCTGCTGGCTGGGCAATCCCGATATCTTTTTAGCGATTGTCAAGCTTATCGAGGATTCGATGAATGCCGAAAATGACATTCTGAAGGTTGGTGTGCAATGTATACTGCTTGTTGAAGACTCTATCCGGTTTATCTCTTCATACCTCCCAAATCTCTATCGGATCATCCTTGAACAATCGAAAGAATTCTCGAAGGAAGCGCTGAATGAACATCAGCAAATGCTTCGCCGCAGAGGACGTCCTAAAATCCTGCTTGCTAAAAGTTATAACGAAGCCATCGAAGTATTTGAAAAATATTCGGGGCACCTGTTGGGTATTATCTCCGACGTGAGCTATAAGGCCTCGCCCGATCACCGTGATACAAAAACCAAAATGGGCCTCAGGTTATGCGAACATGTTAAATCGAAAGATCCGAACATCCCATTTTTATTACAATCGTCGGATCAGGCTAACGAAAAGATTGCCCAGCAACTCGATGTAGGTTTTCTGAATAAATATTCAAAGAACCTCTCGAATGAACTCAGAGACTATATACTTAAAAACTTCGGCTTTGGTGAATTTGTTTTCCGCGATCCGGTGACACTAAAAGAATGCTTCGTAGCCCATGACCTGAAATCGCTCCAGGAACTGATACTCTCCGTTCCGGATAATATCCTTGAATTTCATACACGCCGTGATGATTTTTCGAAATGGCTTAATGCACGTGCTCTATTCCCCATAGCGAAACGTTTTAAAGAAGCACAATACGACGACTTTCCCAACCCTGACGAGGTACGAAACTATATTTATAATTGTATTACTAGTTTCAGGGTAAGTAAAGCAAGAGGAATTATTGCCGAATTCGACCGAAGTAAATTCGATGAATACCTGTTTTTTTCGCGCATAGGCGAAGGCAGCCTTGGAGGCAAAGCCCGTGGATTGGCCTTCATGTCGACCATCCTGAAAAAGGAAAAACTGAGTGATAAATATCCGGGTGTTATAATTGCTGTGCCTCCGACTGTGGTATTAAGCACCGATATTTTCGACGATTTCATGCAGCGAAATAAACTGTATAAAGTAGCATTGTCCTCGAAATCGAACGAAGAAATACTGGAGCACTTTATCAACGCTCCTTTTCTGCAGAAAATAAGAGACGATCTGTATGCCATTGCCAGCATTGCCAGTAACCCTATTGCCATACGTTCCTCAAGCAAACTGGAAGATTCACTTTTTCAGCCATTCGCAGGGATCTACAATACCTATATGGTTCCTCCACACAGCAATCCGACAGTTGCTGTTACCAAGCTTGAACAGGCTATTAAAAGTGTTTATGCATCAGTGTTTTTCGATTCAAGCAAAGCCTATATCACTGCAACCTCTAACCTGATTGATGAGGAAAAGATGGGTATCATTATTCAATCGGTATGCGGAAGTAAAAACAACGGACGGTTCTATCCGACTCTTTCGGGTGTTGCACGATCGCTGAACTATTATCCCGTAGGCAAAGAGAAGACAGAAGATGGTATTGTTAATATTGCTTACGGCATGGGAAAGCAAATCGTGGAGGGTGGAGTATCGTTACGCTTTTCTCCAAAATACCCCCGTAATATCATCCAGCTTTCTTCTCCCATACAGGCATTGAAAGATACGCAGAAATATTTCTATGCCATTGATCTGAACCCGGATCATTTTATTCCTTCTGTCGATGATAAAGTCAATTTGCTTCGGCTTCCTATCAGTGAAGCAGAAAGGGATCCTTCCTTCGAATGGGCAGCGTCGACTTACGATCTAGACAATCAAATTATTCGCGATGGAATTCATTATGAAGGGAAAAAGATCATAACCTTTTCCAGTATCCTCAACCACGATAGCTTTCAGCTGGCTAATATAGTTAAAGATTTACTCGAAGTGAGCAGCAAAGCACTGAATACTCCCGTAGAAATTGAATTCGCAGCAAATCTGGATGCCCCTGCCAGCGAGCCTAAAGTATTTAGCTACCTGCAGGTAAGGCCTATTGTTACGCGCGAAAGAGTTCGTAAGATAAAGCTGGATACCATTCCGAGTGACAGGATCATACTTAGCTCTGTTAAAGCAATGGGAAATGAATTCTATAACGATATCAGCGATATAATTTATGTTAAGACCGAACATTATAAACCGGATAAGAACAAACCGATCGCCTGGGAACTTGATGAAATAAACAGGCAAATGCAACAGGAACACCGCAGTTATATCCTCATTGGCCCCGGCAGGTGGGGGTCAAACGATCCATGGTTAGGTGTTCCGGTGAAATGGACAAATATATCGTCGGTAAGGTTGTTAGTAGAATTGGGACTTGAAGATTACAAAGTGGATCCCAGCCAGGGTACACATTTTTTCCATAATATTACCAGCTTCGAAGTCGGGTATTTTACATTGACGCCGCATCTTAATGACGGGCGTTACAACGAAGAGCTGCTCAATTCCAGACCTGCTGTAAGAGAATCAGAATTAATCCGCCATGTCCGATTTCCTTCACCCCTGCATATCGATATCGATGGACGAAGCACAACGGGAGTGATATGGGTGGAAAAATGATTAAATGTTGAATTACCAGCTCGCCGAAAGATGAAGTGCTTTTTTGTGAGCAATTGATAAGTTGATGAGGTTAGTTGAGTAGATTTTAGCTGTTGGCTGTTGGCTTTTAGCTATTAGCAGTTAGCAGTTAGCAGTTAGCAGTTAGCAGTTAGCAGTTAACATTTAACATTGGCTCTTTGAACCGCTTTGTGTAGCTCCTTAAAAATTCTGTGTGGTTTATTTTTTTTTACCACCGAATAATGAGTAAAGCCCTTTGCATAACTTTATTATTCATTAGAAACTTGGTGAAATATTTGTGCTCTTTTTACTCCCTGTCCCCCGTAAAACAGGGAGAGTAACCGCATTTTGATCATATCAGCATTTTTTAATTTATGAAAAGAGACCCAAACAACTGCAGATTTACCTAGTATCAAATGTTCATATCTGCATTCATCAGCGAATAAATCTGCGCATTCTGCGAGATAAACTTCACTTGAAGTGGCCTAAAGTAGCGGAATGTGGCGCAAAGAACCAAAGAATCCAGTAAACCGCTGAAACTGACTATTGGTTTATTACAATTAAATCAACCGTCGTATCTTTGTTCCATCATTTAACAACATGGAAATACTTCTCATCACTATATTGCTAATGGCCATAGCGTTTCTTGCCCTGGGTTTTAATATCTTTTTCAGGAAAGAGGGTAAATTCCCGGAAACCGAAGTGGGCCACAACCGAAAAATGAAAGAGTTGGGCATAACCTGTCCGAGGTGCGATGAAATGCGTTTGCTGAACGAAGAGAAAAAACGAAGGAAACCGAAAATAAAACCTTCGGAACTCAAAATTGACATGCAATAAGAACTTATTATCCTAGTATCTTTCTATATAAGTTGGTTTGAAATCTGTTTACCCACAAAGTTCACAATATACAAGCGGAGAACACAAGGTTATAATGCCATCAATCTTTATATTACGGTGCGTTGCCCCCCAGCTGGCGCGCGTCTTGGGACGCGTGCCTGAATACCAATATGCCAGCATATAAAATGGACGTGTTTCAATAGCAGATTATTTTTATATTAGTGTTTTAATACTAACAAGTTAAGCCTAATTCATCATGTCCGATAAATATAAAATTGTTGAACACGAAAAAGCACATTTCCTTACACTGACTGTTGTTGGTTGGATCGATGTTTTCACAAGACCAAATCATAAACAAGCTATTCTGGATTCTTTAAAATATTGCCAACAACATAAGAGTCTTGCATTGTTAGGATGGTGTTTGATGCCAAGTCATTTACATCTCATTGCCAGGGCAGACGGAAAATTCACGCTTCCCGAAATTATAAGGGATTTCAAAAAGTATACTGCAAACAAAATAATTAAGCAGATAGAAGAAGAACCGGAAAGTCGCAGAGAGTGGATGCTGGAATATTTCAGGAAAGTCGGAAAAACGTTGAAAAGAATGAAAAAGTATAAGTTTTGGCAGGATGGTAACCTGGCAAAAGTTATATATACTGCGGATTTCTTTTTCGAAAAATTAAATTACCTGCCCGTCCGGTCAGGCGGGCTTGCATCAAAATCCTGTTCAGGATTTAATTGTTAAAGAACCTGAAGATTACCTTTTCAGTTCTGCAAAAAACTATGCAGATTTAGATTATCTTCTGGAAGTAGAAGTAGAAACCCAACAGTTGATAACCGTAAGGTAAGACAATCGTGTCACGCGTCTGGAGACGCGCGCCAGCGCGGGATGACTTCGCCTGATAATTATTATCAACATAATAATATTTCATTAACGGAAAAATAGTATTGTGAACTGAAAGGTTTCCCGTTTGTTTTATGCTATATAGCCTATCTATAGAAATACTGGTTGTTGCAATAGTATTGTTAGGTTTTGCGCTGCTGGGGATGAGTATGAAGTTACTTTTCGGCAGGAAAGAAGGCACTGTAAAATCAAGCTGTAAGATATATACGGACAAGTCAACCATGGGTTGTGCCTGCGGTGGAATGTGTTTGAATGAAGATACTGCAGAAAAATAAGCGGATTTACGAGATAAAAATTTCCTGCTATCTCTCTTCGATTATATGCTGCCTCATGCCAGGAGTAGCATATACTCTGTACGTGCCCAATTCATCGCTATATATGAGATACGAGTCGATATCCTTTCGCTGGCTAAGGAATTCAATAGTCTTTTCAAGTCCCATGACCATAAATGCTGTACCAAAGGCATCGGCAGTGATGCAATCGTCTGCAAGGTTCGTAACGCTTAGTAAACGCGACATTTCGGGGAAGCCTGTTTTCGGATTTATATGATGAGCATACTTCACCCCATCCTTTTCAAAGAATTTTCTGTAATTCCCGGAAGTAGCCAGAGATTTAGATCTGACGGCAACAACAGCCTGCACATCAGTGCCTGGAGTAATATTTCCATCGACCGGGCGATCAATCCCGATGATCCACTCCCTGCCTTTTGGGTTTAACCCTTTACATTTAAGTTCACCACCTATCTCTACCATGTAATCTTCCACCCCCTTCTTCTCAAGAAATGCAGAAACCACATCAACAGAGTATCCCTGCGCGATAGCATTAACATCAAGGATGATCGACGGATTTTCTTTAACCACTTTCCTGCCAACCAGCTTTACCTTGTCCATTCCAACGAACTGCAACAAGCTGTCGATAGCAGCGCTGTCAATTTTTGAAGCAGGCACAGGGCCGAAACCCCAGGCATTAACCAACGGGCCCACGGTAATATCAAATGCGCCGCCTGATTGCTCGTATACCTCCCTGGCTTTCTCAAATACTGTTATGAACAGATCATCGACCTCAACATCAGGTTCGTTACGGTTAATCCGTGATATGATCGACTTGGGTTCGTATATCGAGAGTGACATCTCATAGTTGCGCATCAGTTTCTCGATGGCTGGCTGGAGATCCTTATATTTCCTGTATTTATAGGTAATGTGGTAGAATGTGCCCTGTGTTTCTCCGTTTATCTTTTTATAGGTCCAGTCAGGGCCTTTATAAATAAGTGAAAACGCAACAGCTATTACGAGTACTATGGTCGGGAGAATGAATTTTTTCGACATGGTATTAAAAATTAAAGTAGGAGGCAAAGTTCCATAAATTAGCTTTGCCGTCCTCTCACACC
>CAZWIU010000097.1:0-10406 GCA_964634105.1 uncultured Bacteroidales bacterium
AATGGTAGATACAATCTACCTTTTAATAACGACGTAGACACAGTCTACGCCGAGCTGGGGGTAGATACAATCTACCTTTTAATAACGACGTAGACACAGTCTACGCCGAGCTGGGGGTGAAGTGGTTAATTGAACATTCTACCCCGCATCATCTTTTGTGGTGTATTGACAGTTTTGTACTCCGAAATCCGCCACTGCGCCAAGCGCCAAAACGTTTGCAATTGCACCGAGATTTTAAATCAACCTTTTAACTATATTTGAGGAAAAAATATGACCAATAAAATATTTCAGATTCAAATTGCACTTAAGGGATTCAAACCCAAAATTTGGAGAAGACTACTGATTCCTTCAGATTTGTTGCTATCAGATTTTCATAAGATAATTCAAACAACGATGGGCTGGACAAATTCTCATTTGCATCAATTTATTAAAAACAGTACATTTTATTCAATTCAGGATCCTGATGATGATCTGTGGAATGATTTGAATAACGTGGATTATCAAAAGAAAAAAATTCGGACATCTGATTTATTAAAAGCCGAAAAAGATAGAGTTATTTATGAGTACGATTTTGGTGATGGATGGGAACACGAAATTATTTTAGAAAAGATACTCCCAGTTGATAATAAAATAGACTATCCAATATGTGTGACTGGAAAAATGAATTGCCCACCAGAAGATTGCGGAGGAATTTGGGGTTATTCAGATATGCTTAAAATTTTAAAAAAGCCTGATCATGAAGAATATCAAAGTTTCATCGAATGGCTAGGTAATGATTTTAATCCAGAGTATTTTAATAAGGATGAAGTGAATGAATTATTGAAAGAAAAGGATTATGGGTGTCTTGAATTCTAAGACAATTAATCGCAACTGCTTACAAAACGTGGTCATACGCAATCGCCGGCTCTGGCTGCTGAAGCGTAGCGAAAGCAGGGCGGTGCCTATGCTATACGTGCCTGCCCTCCTGACGGCGGGCCTGTCTACCGATAGGTAGATAAACCGGGAGGCAGGGCTGCGGCACGCTCAAATGCAAAACTAAAAACATTTAATCAAACAACGGTCACAGTGGATAAGAACGCAGCTCCGATCGCGGCAACTGCGCATACCACAAACCGTTATGGGCAAGCGGTTTTCAAGTAATTTGAAGCAAAAGAGCATTTTTTAATATCTTTGTTTTATGGAAAGACAAGATATACTAAACAGGATAAAAACTGGAATTGTGGATCGCGATCCCAAAGCTGAGATTTACTTATATGGTTCAAGAGCCAGAGGAGATAATCAGACTGATTCTGATTGGGATATTTTAGTTATCACACCAAGAGAAAGAGTGACCTTTGACTATGAATCCGATCTGAGGGACCCCATTTTTGATATCGAACTTGAAACTGGCGAGATAATTTCTCTCATTGTTTATTCAAAAAAAGATTGGATTAATAAAATGCCATATTCACCTTTATTTTTAAATGTAACTAAGGAAGGAATAAAAATATAATCCTTTGAAAAAAGAACATATTTCATATAGATTAAAACGAGCTAGAGAAACCTATCAGGATGCAATTTACCTTTATGAGAGAGGAAGCCTCAACTCAAGTATAAACAGACTATATTATTCTGCCTTCTATGCAACGATTGCTTTACTACTATATAAAGATATTGAAATCAAATCACATAAAGGAGTAAAACAAAAGTTAGGAGAAGAATTCGTCCTTAAAGGGATTATATCAAAGGATTTTGCTAAAACATATAGCATTCTGTCCGATTATAGGCATAAAGGTGACTATGATGACTTGTATGATTTCGATAAAGAAATTATAGATCGATTATTGGATCAGATTAAAGAGTATATCAACAAAGTTGAAGAGATAATTAATCAATAAGTATCCCTTGCCCATAACATGCGGTACCCACGCTCGGCGAAGTCTCCGGGCTTCGTCGAAGATAAAGGTTAGTCTTCGGCTAACATAAAAAATTATCAGCAGCTTCAGATTTTGTATTGCAGCACCCAGGCAATGGCTGGCAGGAAACTATACCGGGTTGGATTATGTATCGGAAACAGAGGTTGAACCAACGGAACAAGTGACCGTCAACCGTTAAAGATGGTATAGGTGAAAAAGGTACGCGTCTTTCAACTATGCTAAAGCTATGTTGAACAATGCAGACGCGCACCATTTATGGGAATAGTGATATTAGTTTACTATTTCTATCTGCTGGGAATAAAAGGATTTACCCTTGCTGATTCTTAACAGATAAACTCCATTGTCTAATTTTAAAGACAAGTGTAATTCCGGCAAATACTTCACAGATTCCTTAATGACTGTTTTGCCTGTAATATCTATAATTTCTACCTGATCATATTGAAACTCAGAAGATAGTATCACGATATTATCGGAAGCAGGGTTAGGATAAATACTTACATTATCTATCCTGTCTGTTTTTATCTCAGTTCCAAAACTTTCCTGAATATCGAAGTAGTTTATATTGAATCCCCCGGTGATTACAACAATTTTAAAATAGTGTTTTCCCTGGGGTATGGAAATATCTGTGATAACTGAGGTAAAAATTTGCCAACCGCCTGTACCCGGGACATTTATTCGCCCAAGTTTAACATCATCAAGATAGTAGTCGAACCTCGTTCCGGTATTTTGCGCGGCAAGCCTGAACTTAATTTTAAATTCTGTCAGGTCCGAATTATTTTCGATAGCATAAACCAGCCAGTCATCTGTCTCGGTCCAGCCAACATTTAATCCGCCACCGGCATCGCTGGTTGTTTCAGTAGCAATACCAAATTGCATGGTATAATTTTCAGCTTCCACTTTTCCTGGTATGGATGTATATGTTGGCTCTGCAATTATATTTTCTACAACAACATCAGTAAAGGCTTCCAATGGCCCCTTATCGGCAGCAATAATATCGCCTGGAGTGTATGTTATCAGGATTGTATCGCCATAATATAGATTGCTGAAGAGGTTTATTCTGATCGTGTTTTTTATATTAAAGACCTCCTTAATTGCTTTCTCTGTTCCATTTACTCTCAATGAAAGCTGCTCAATCTGACTATCGAGCATATACATCTGCTTGGAGAATTCTAGCGAAATAGCGATAGCACTATCATCTACTTTCCCTGAAATAATATGTGCCGGCAACCCCTTGGAATTGTTTGTTACCTTATAGCCATCGTAACTTTTAAGCAATCCGCCGTCAAAAGAAACTATGTCAGTGCCCGAATAGTTAAGAGTAAGCGTATAATCGGCATAAACCGTATCGCCAAGCGGGAAAACCAGGGTGGTGGAATCATCATTTAAAAATTCACACTGGATAAGCGGTATGTCCATTACTCCGTTAAAATCAGCTTTCAACGCCAATGATGAAATGTCAGAGGGCAACAGCATTTTCTTATTAAACCTGGCAATAAGGGAATCTCCCTGGTCAGTAACCTTAAGTTCTGCAAATTTCGGGGCAGAACCATAGAGCTGGTTATCAACGAGCGTATCGGCAAACTCTGCCAGAGGCTTATTATAAATGGACAGAACATTACCACCGCTATAGGAAATGTGTACTTCATTATCCTTCAGAATATCATCCGTTAAAAGAACGGCTAAATTCAAAGAATCTGTCATGATTACCGTATCAATATCAACACCCAGTCCGTCAACTTTTACAGCAAAACCTTCATATGGGGGTTGTTCCTCGAGCGGTTTGGTAAACGTAACCTTAATTTGTTTTGGATCTGCATCTCCTACCGAGGCAGTCTTGAACCTGGCAATTCCATAATCGAGTGTGAATTTCTTACAGAAGTCCCATATTTCCTGGCTGGTATTTACACCGCCCTCCTGAATTGAGTGCCAGTGTCCCTTGTTATTCAGGCTTAACAGAACAACTTCAACAGAATCTATACCCGGCCCCCAGTACGATTTGCTGTCGCCGTAAGGTGAACCTGCCGGATAGGGTTGAGTGACCTGCGCTGTTGGCGGGCAACCATTTCGGGCAACCCAGGCATTCATACAGGCTGCCACTCCGCTGTAAGGAACAACATCGTCGTCGGTTCCATGCGTATGGATGATTGGAATCGGTCGGGAACTATTGGTATTCGTCGTCCCTCCCATAGGGTATCCGCTCACCGGGGCAAAAGCAGCAATTTTATCAGCTATTTTGGTAGCTGCGTAATAGGTCATCATTCCTCCCATAGAAAAGCCTGAAAGATATACCCTGTTACGATCAATCCCATAACGGTCATACATTTCATCGATAATGGCCAGGATAAAGTTAATATCAGTCATTCCTGAAATATCCCATGCATTATTGATACCGGCAGGGTAAACAACCACAAAATTATTTTCCTTGGCAATAAGTTCCCATTTTGTCTGGTTTTTCTGGTAGTTAATATCCTGGTTGTACCCGTGCATCGAAATAAGCAGAGGTCGGTTAGGTACTATGCTCGCCGGAGCATAGGCCAGCATTTTACGGGTTGTGCCGCCAACCTGTAAATCTTCAATCTGAGCATTTGAAATATTCCAAATGCCTATTAGCCCTGTCATGATAATAAAGAGACGGAAAAAGAGAATGTGTTTTTTCATAAGAGTGCTATTACTTAAACATCTGAATTAATAGTTAATTACATAAAATTTGTTCGTATCTGATACAATTGCGTTTACACAAAATAATTATTTTCAACTTAATCGATTTGCGGGGAATACTATTTATCAGTCAGTGTATCTTGGATCAATTAAGGCGCATTAAATTGTGTATAAAGATATGATTACCCTTCGATCTCTGAAACGAATACCTTAGCTCTCATGTCTCATTTTTGCGCTCATATGTAACATTTATTATCCGGACATACCGGTTAATCGAAGCACTCAGAGACATGATCACATGCATTCATAGGTTCCTGATCAGGCCATAATAATAGGATATGGCGAGCTGTTGTTCAGGTTAACAAGCCTGCTTGTGAATAATACCCCCGTTGGCAAGGAATATTATCCGGGCGTCAGCCAGTTTCTGACATAACCAACAGCTTTGTTTATTCCGGCAATAATGATGGTTTTCTGGCGCATTATACTTATAAACATTTAAACTTTGCTGTTTAATGCTTTGCAACTACATTTCAATTCGGCGGACATGCCCATTTTCGTCCCGATTACCCTGGACTGCGCCAGGCAGTCAATCTCCCATTCTCCCCTTCCTCCGTTCACCCATTCACCCATTCTTCCAATCATCCAATCATCCTGGTCGTTTACAATTTATCCTATTGATCAGTACAATGTTCATTAATTATATATAAACAAACCGGCATGTTACATTCATCATAAAACGCACGATTCTAGTTATTACCAATACAACCTGTTCGCTAAAAATCTGTCATTACTATCAAAAATATGAATACATGAAATATTTCTATTTCTTAATCATCGCAATACTTATTGACGTCTTTACCTGCTATGTGGGATATTCGCAGGACAAGGAGACAGAAATAGTATCCGATAAAAGCCTGGTATTTGGTGCCGGCTATTCCCACTTCAGAACACTTGACGAGCAAATCAGTCCGCTTATTTATTATGCCCAACTATTTCCGGTACTGTTTGAATATATAAAGGAAACAAACAACAGGATCATGAGTATAAGCCTGAACGCCGGAAATGGTTTGTTGGCTTTAAAAAGATTTCCGGAAAAGGAGCTTGTTTATATAGGCCCTGACAATGAAGGAATATTACAGGAAGAATAGTATATCCTGACAACGAACTATATTTTTCAGGATGAATTGAATTTTTCTTACGCATGGAAGTTCAATCCTCTGTCAGCTTCAGGAATCCAATATTTCGGAGGAATGCAACTGAAGCAGTTTTTTTACATTTCATTTCCTGATGTACCAATATTGGTTCTAAGCGAGCTGTCAATAAATCCTGCCATTCAACTAAAATACAATTTCAACCACCTGAATATGCAATCCTCTCTTTCTGTTTATGCGGCCGGCATAATAACACGTTTACCCTATTCAAATAATCCGACCGATGGCAGGCATAATTATTTTATTTCAACACTCCTTATGGGATCTGAGTTTATGACCATCAAAGATTTTCAACGAATTAACTTTCAGCAAGCATTCGTTTATAGACTAAACAATAAATGGTCAGGCGGAATAGAGTACGATTTTTATTGGTATAACTGCAATAAAAACAAGAGTATTAAAGCCTACGATAACGCCATTGCAGTAAAATTCATCAGAAAAATAAAGTAATATGAAAACGAATCTTCCTAACGTATTCTTCATTATAGGTTTTCTATTCTCCCTGGGCTCCTGCGACAACATGTTTCTGGGAGAAGAAGAACCCTCTGATCCCATCAATAACTTCGACCTTTTATGGAATGATATTGATGATATGTATGGCCTCTTCGTTGTCAAAAATATTAACTGGGATTCTTTATATTATGTATATCGGCCCATGATCGACGAACATAGCACGGACGATGAATTATACAATGCAATTACAGGGTTGTTGGATCATTTAAACGACAATCATGTTGCATTATCTCCAACAAATTCAACGCTGGAAAGATATAATTCCGGCATATTAGGTACACTTAAAACATTTACCGATTTTAAATTATCTGTCGTTCAGAACAACTACTTAACTGAATCGAAAGAATACAGCAATACCCTTCATTACGGAAAGATTAAGGATGCTATTGGGTATATTCATCTAAGTGAAATAACGGAAGGCATTAGATTCTATGAGAAAGCATTCGATAATATCCTGGACTATCTTAAAAATACCGATGGTATAATAATAGATGTAAGAAATAACCCGGGTGGCATCGATAAAGAATCGGTTTATATTGCCGGAAGATTCACCGATGAATCAAAAACAGCCTTTAAGTTCAGGTTAAAAAACGGGCCGGGGCATGATAATTTCACGCCATTCTACGAGTATATAGTAAATGGCGTTTACCCTTGGGCAAGACCCAAGACCCTAAAAAGAATTTTACCCTGTGCCAAGAGCACAGGGTGTTCTATCCCGACTAGCTTCGCTGTCGGGATTAATTCGACTTACAATTTTCATATCATGATATTCATGAAAATTGAGTCTCATTAATAAAACCGGAAGGAAATACACGCTATCTGAAAAAGGTCGTTCTACTTACCCACAGGTTTTCCATTAGTGCTGCCGAAACTTTTACTCTTTCTATGAAAACAAATCCTCGTGTAACGGTAATTGGTGATACTACTTCAGGTGCATTTTCAGATATCATAAAAAGGGAGTTGCCGAATGGCTGGATCTATTCCATATCCATTGGAGACTGGCGGGATGTCAACGGGATCAGCTATGAGGGAGAAGGGATCCCTCCCGACCTTGTTGTCAGGAACAAAGTTGATGATATAGCCAATGGAAAGGATGAAGCAATCGAAAAGGCTATTGATATGATAAGCATGGCGCGCTGAAGAATAATAAACGAACTAGAACAGGTTTGTAAAGAATAATCGACAGAGGTGTTGATTCAAAGGTCACAGCCTCCTTTAATCCCTGTTAAACCGGTTAATATATTACCACAAAATCGCTTGATTTTCATATATTCACCATTGCTTGTCATGTTAAAGCACAACGACCATGCGCTTCTTCAAAAAACTATCCGGAAGAGCAAACAGTAAACCAGTCCATGATACCGGTCCAATGCCTGCGCGGTCATTGAAATTGCAGTATACGCCCGCAGCTGAAAATGGAGATAAATTTGCCGACCAGTATAGAAGTGCTGTTCAAGAGAACGAACATATTGAACTTGACTACTCCGTTAAAAGCCTGCAATTCGTGGACATTTTTTTACAACGATTCAGAGACGAAGGGCTCACAGTGAACGATTTTGCCGAAACAATTTTTGTAGCAGGCTGCTATGTGGGGCAGGTGATGATCAACAATAACCAGGGACAATGGATTAGTTCAGAAGAGGCCAATTTGCCTGACGGGGTGAGAATGATGCCCATTGTTATTAAATTGCCAGATGGTAAAATCTGCGATCCGATCGGAAAAGCATTCAAAAGATTTTATCACGGAGAATCGGACAGCTTACAGTACTTTCACCATGTTTTTACAAATTGACAGCATATACGATTATCTTGTTTTTTGTGATTTTGCCCTGGTGGCAACGTAAAAAACCAGCCCTTAAGCTGCCTGCGATACAGCCTATGTGTGTATAGGCCGATGGGATCAGCTGGCATAGTAAAAAACAATATGAGGGATAGACGAGCTGGTTATTGACAGCAGTAACACTCATTCATGATCAGGTCCTTATGAACTAAACATCTAATTCAAATGAAATACGTGCAAGATCAAAAAAAACGAAGGAGAGATTTATTGTTTCCCGGCGCAGTATTATTAACCATATTAGTCTCCTGCACTCCTGATGGATTGATTGAAAAATCAGAACCCTGGGACCAGATACGGTATCATGAATACCTGGTGGAGAATAACACATGGAATGTGCAGGCGGCCAAAAGCCAGTGGACTGAGACTATTTTTTACGATACCATAAGGGGCAGCATGGGATGGAAATGGGATTTTTCCGGTGAAGATGACGAGCCTGATTCATTTGTTGTTAAAAGCTTTCCCGAAATCATTGTAGGCAGGAAACCCTATGATGGCTATCAGCCGACAACGACACGGCTCCCTGCGGAACTGTCAGCAGCCCGGTTCAGCATCGGATATGAATACCTTGCAGAAGCCACCGGTATTTACAATACTTCTACTGATATCTCATTTACCGATAATAAAAATCCGAAAGAAGGGAATATCCGCGCAAAGATGATGATCTGGTTCGATCGTCAGAATATGCCGTTTTTTGAATCGGCAACATTGAAAGAAGCTCTGATCGCGGGACAGGCATTTAAAATATACTCGGATACCACACATGTCGGGCCAGAGGGTAAATGGACGTTCATTGCCTTATTGCCGGATCATTTTCCACGGAAAGGGGAGATTAACCTGAAGGAATATATTGATTACTTTTTGTCAGAAGGAATTCTGAGGCCTGAATGGTATTTATCGAGCATCGAAATAGGAAGCGAAATTGCTTCAGGTACCGGGAAAATTACTTTTAAACGATTTGTTGTCTATTGATTTGCTTTCCGGTAAAGAGGGTTTTACTATTGAAATAGAATAATAGCCAGTAGTTAGAATTAATTATAACAGATAACTTTATTGAGTAAGAACATTCTACCAAAAAAGGATTGGCAATAGCTAAAATAAATATGAACTCATGGCGAAGATTAATATGAATTTCAGTTGTATAGGGTTAGGATTTTTATTTCTTCTGACAGCCTGTAACGAAAAAGATCCTGCATCTTATCTGAGATACGATAATGCATACAAAATAAACATTCCAATCGATGGGAGCAAGCAGAATCCGGCATTTTCACCCGACGGGAAGTCAATTGTCTTTACACGGTTCAGAGGAGGTTATAATAAGGAGCCGGCAGATATCATGATTATAAATCTGGAAACTAATGAAATTGATACATTAGTTATGGATGGCAGCGCAAATGTTAACCTTCCTGGGGCCTGTTGGAATTCACTTAATAATAATATAGTATTTTCATCGTCAAGAGAGCCTCATGATGAGATTTATGTTATAGAAGATACAGGGCAACCAGGTGATGAGATACAAGTTACCGAAAGGTCAGATTATATGGCCTATGAACCTACATTTTCCCCCGACGGGGAGTGGATCGTTTTCGAATCGCATCCTGTTGATGTTGAAAATCGTGGAGTGATCATGAAATATAAATTGGATCATAGTGTAGCTTACCAGGCATTAACAGATGCTGATGATGACTGTCGACAACCAAACTGGTCGCCCTCGGGAGAATCCATTTTATTCCAACGGTATGATCACAGACAATGGGATATCTGGATCATGAATATTGACGGAAGTAATAAGGAAAAGATTACAACTGGTGATGGAGATAAGACGGATGCTTGTTTTACAAGTGATGGCAGGTATATTATCTATAGTTGCGATTCGGAGCTGGAATTTGCCAATATATACAAGATCCCGGTTGAAGGAGGAGACCCTGTAAGATTGACCAATTATGAAGGGTATGATGGGGCGCCCTCTATATCGTCCGATAATAGAAAACTTGCATTCGAATCCTATGGTGGCGATCCTGACAGGCCTGACGGAACAAGCATTTACGTTTTAGAGCTTGATAATTAACTATTGCTGACATGTGTGTAACTTATCCCGCACTATTTAACTCGAGTGAATTTTTCAATGTATCATGCAGATCATTAAGAGTTCATCTAAAAAGTATCCCCGCCCTGTTATTATTACTATCATATAAAATACCAAGATCATTAAATATGAATTTAGCTCCCCATAACGATATCTCATTTAAGTTCGGATCTGCATTCTTATAA
>CAZWIU010000097.1:10506-15601 GCA_964634105.1 uncultured Bacteroidales bacterium
CGGATCTGCATTCTTATAAATCCATGTTCCCGAAGCTTTGGTGCCGCTATTATATCCGGTGACAATGAATTCTCCATTCGCATATATAACATCGTATGTTTCCCCTGCCACTAATGTTCCACAATTGTAATCAAGTACAACCTGAAATTTGGTTCCTGAATTAATAAAATTAATCAGTTCAATGGTTTGTGAGAAAATGGGTTGATGAAGTGATGCAAGGAATATTAAAATAATTCCTGTTTTAACGATCGGAGGCAAATTTTTCATATTTTTTTTCTTATTGATAGCGTCAATAATATATAAAGAGACTGTCTAAAAGTATTAGATTTTGCATACTATCAAAGATATGCATTGATATTTTATTAACTACTTCATGCGATCTGAGACCAGAGAATCTTAGTGCAATCGTGGTATCCCGAATCATTCGGGCTCGGGATTTTGTATACTTATTTTGCCACTAAAACTCAACGACACAAGGAGTCACTTAAACCTGGACAGTCTGTAAATGAACTTGCCGGCTAGTATTAAACTTCGATATTAATATCTCCCCTCATAAAAAGCAAATTGATAGGTTTCTATTTGTTCCTATATAGTACCAGAAATACTGCACTAAGGAGCGATGCATAGAGTGAACAGCAGTATTTCTGGCACTACCATTCCAGGCAGCCAATAACTTCTCCGGCTGGTGAAAGGTACCGGGTTAACCTGAACGAGCAAGCAGCAGCTGTTACAAGTACCAACTATTCATAATGATCTGTTTTTAAGGGTTTATAATTTTTATAATGCATAGGATTATTGTTCTTTCATGTCTCTGCCAACATTAAGGCGACAGACCGATTGTCAAGATAGTCAAAAGTTTCATAAGACAGGAGGGTTTTGTACGGCATTTATGACTAACTGTTCTTTTGTATGTATGATCATAACGGCTTCCAACACAATTCAAACTGATGCGTCCTATTTTTTATATGCAACATAAATATCGGCTTCAATCATTACATTATCTTCATAGTAATGATGAACAAAATATATATTGCCTTCATCATCCAGGGTGCATTCACCTGCAAACTGTGATATAATTAGTTCCGGCTCGTCCCATCCATCTGCCGTTTTTAACGACCTGAAAATGGCAGGAGTACCCAGGTAGAACCGTGTAAACCAAAGCTCTTCTCCGTCGGACGATATATAGGGCCAGCCTTCCATTTCGGTTGTGTTGACACTTGTAATGTTGACCGGATCGGACCATTCTTCTCCGCTTTTTGTTGTGACCCAGATATCATATGATCCCATACCACCTGTTCTTCCAGAGTGAAAGTATAATTCATTTCCATGTTGATGAACCTCACCGATCTGGATTTCTTTCATCAACCGGTCGCCTGCATAGGTCCAGTTAGTCCATTTATCATCCACCAGTTCGGCTGTGAACATATTAACACCCTCATATCCTTCTCTTGCCGAGGCAAACCACATGCTATTGCCTTCAATGGCCACGGCGCCATCCAGCGCCAGTTTACCGGGATCCTGAAGCCAAACGCGCTCTGCTTCCTGCCATTCATTATTTACCTTTTTCGATACCCAGACCCCTGTAACGGAATCGAGTAGTTGCCTTTCTGCCGGAATCCTGACATCCGGGGTAAAGAAGAAATACATGGTGTTGCCATCGGGAAGAATAAAAGGAGAATCTTCGGCTCCCGATGTATTTATCCCCGATGAAAGAGGAACCGGATCGTAATAGTCAGACGAATGCAATATTGGAGGATGTTCATCCATTTCGGGAGTCCGCTTGGCTATATCGGAGGGCAGTTTTTCTGACCTGTCAACCTCAGGATATTGTAATACATCGTCCGGGTTGTCATCCTGGCATCCCGGGAAGAAAACGATAGCCAGGGTAAAGCATAGTAAAAGAAGTTCTCTGACTCTCTTCAATGAATGTGTATTTGCGTGTGTCATGGTTATATTTTATTTGGTTGTTACTGCAGATTTTTGTCTTTATGAGCTAAAGAGAAATAAAATAAAGATCGTGACCATAATCTGGTGTATTATAAAGTGAATTTGTACGCCCTTATTTCCTAAATAAACGGTTCACAAACACGATCACCGGTATTAAAAATAGTCAAATATTTTGACAGTTGCCAATCAAGATGTTAAGAAAGAAATATACCTGCACTAGTCTGCAAAATACTCCGCGAAATCCGTGAGAGTTTTAAATTTCACTCTTAATCCACAACGATGAACACGAAGAGAAAAGAATACCGATGAGATTGCCGGCTGATATGCTGAGTTTAATCCTTTGTCCGGAATGCCGGGACTGTGGTGGGTAAAGGTGCCAGGTGCGAGATCCTTGGTGCTAGGCGCTAGATGCTAGATGCTAGAGAAGAACCCAGAACCCATTACCATGTAGCCAATATCCAATATCCAATATCCAATATCCAATATCCAATATCCAATACCCAATATCTAATATCCAATACCCAATATCCAATACCTATTACCCAGAGCCCAGAGCCCAGAACCCAGTACCTTAACCCGCCGTAGTACCGAGTATTCGGGACGAAGGTGGAAACTCATCCCATAATCAACTCATCAACTCATTAATAAAATGTGGAACTGTTTAATTGTGTATCCCGAAGCATCGGGAGTTTAACTGTAAAACACCAACTCGACTCCCAATGCTTCGGGATACACGATTCCACTCGCCTGCGCGCTGCGTGCTGCGTCGGGCAAAGCCCTCCTTCGCTCTTCGAGCAATAGCAGGCAGGCAATTACTCAATTAATCAAAAAAAGATTCTCATTGAAGGCACGATGCCTTCGAACGCGAGATCACGACCGTTGCTGAAAAACATAGAGAACTTAGGATGCATAAATTCTCCGAACATGCGTTTTTTTCTGGTTACCTGTTGAAACATATAGTTTATGTCGTCCCGGCCGCTGAAGCGAAACGGATCAGTAAACTGCCGGTTCAATATACGCTGGTTTACCGGACAGGAAGTTGAGTCAAAAATAAGGACGACCAACTCCTTCAGATTTTCATGAAATGGCAGAATAGCAAAGATTTTAGACAATATTTTCAAGATACAGAACAATCGATAAATGTAGCTTCGTTTTGGGAGGTCCTTGCTTAATTAATCATTTAACAATAGTGTAGGAAATAACCACATCATTCTTAACTAAAAACAATGTATAACCCAACAAGATCGTATGAAGACTTACCCTAAAATGAAATAGTATGAAGGGATAAGGAATCACCTGATCTTCAATCTAAAACTAACAATTATGAAAAAAAAATTATTATTCTTTCTTGTTTGTGCACTTACAGGTACAACGTGTATCGCACAAAATCTTATAACCAACGGGGGGTTTGAATTACCCGATGACGGTGTTAAGCACTATTTCATTACTGAAAGAACCGGTTGGTTTAGTGATGATATAATTTCAAATAATAACGGTACTGAATATAGCACCAGTATGTTTGGTGATTATTATTGGTACAATATCAATACTGCCGGTACTATATACCAACCAATTGATGAAATTACGAGTGATTCCGCCATTTATTTAGTTTCTTATAGCTACGGGACAATCTGGAATGCCGATGCAGGCTATGATACAATCTATTCCGTGGTATATTTTAGCCATTATACGCCGGGAAGCGGCATTACAAGCAGAGTGTTAATTGACTCCATTGCAACCGATGTTACCTCTGCAGCGTGGAATTCATTCGTGGATGTATCTTTCAAGATCCCTGCCAATGCCAGTTATGCAGGAGATAGTCTGGTTATAGAGTTTGCTGCCAGGGTTGTTGATCATCATACCATAAACACCAATACATGGACTGCTGCCGATAGTATCTCTGTTATTAAAAAGACTGATGATTTGGCTTGGAAAGAATTTAATGTAGATACAAAAATAGATACCACCCACATTACTGATGCTTCAGACTTCTCGGTTTCAGGAAAGATTGCCTGGGACAGTACGTATATTTATCTTCATTTCGATGTCAGTGATGACTCAATTTATGCTCCGGACAATTCCTATATGAATGATAATTTCGAGGTCTATTTCGATATGAACAATATCAAAACTCCTGCCTGGCCTCGCGGACAGGCTATCTGGCCGACTTCCTACGACGGAGTGGCAGGTTGCTATCAGTTGCGCCTGATGCCGGGTCGTGCATTCGACATTGTTAACACTTCATATCAGGGTTGGGGCATTCAGGAATATACTGAAACTGCGACAGGCTATACTTTCGATGTCAAAATCATCAACGATTCTTTATTGAAGGGTTATGTACCTGAAGTTCGAAAAATAATAGGCTTTGATGTGTTAGCCAGTGATAACGACAATGACCCATACTATCGCGATCAGCTTTCTTTATTTGCTCCTTCCGCCAACATATGGTGCGATGCTGCTTTATGGGGTACTCTTGCATTTACTTATAATGGCAGCTTTACTGTAATTAATGATGCAACTAAACCTGGAAAAATATCGAACCTGGAAGCAACACTGTATGATGATCAGGTACTTCTTACCTGGGATCCCGCATCAGATAATATCGTTGTTGATAAGTATATAATTTTTGTCAACGACATAGAAGATTCGGTGATATACGCCAAAAAGACTGATAATTCCTATGTTATCGGAGAAATTATCCCGCAGGTGGAATATAAATTTAGTGTTGCTGCCATGGATGTAGCCGGAAATCAGTCAGATAAAACCAACATCACATTTATTAACGACACCAGTAATACGGGTGTGAACATTGCGGGAATGCACAGGTTAACTATTTATCCCAATCCGACCTCATCATTCGTTTTCTTAAGTAACGAAGTAAGGGTTAACATGCAGGTATTTGATGTTTCAGGTCAACTGGTAATTTCATCCTGTGTTAATCCGGGTGAAAAGGTCGATCTCTCAGCATTGCACAAAGGTGTTTACACCGTCAGGATTTTTGAAGGCGATAAACTATTTGTACATAAGATCATTAAACAGTAGAAGTTAATCTCTTCTATTACAGAGGAAGTTTTTGCAATCAAAGACTTCCTCTTTTTATTGTGCGCTATGCATGCCATTGTTCTATAGGGTGCAAGACCCGAACGAG
>CAZWIU010000098.1:0-15588 GCA_964634105.1 uncultured Bacteroidales bacterium
TACTGATTTTCAATATATTAGAAGGGTGTTGCAAGAAAGTGCGGAAAACAGGAAAGAGATTGGACCAAAAGCATATTAACATTAACCATGGAAAGCATTGTTTTCAGTGAGATCACAACGTACTCATAATTAATTTTAAAACTCCTGGTGAACATGATGATTACAATTCTTCCGGTACATCTGTTATCAGAGCAGAAAATGAGACAGGTGATTTTTCTCAGACCTGATTTTTATCCTGTGTTGGACACGACTTTATAATTAACTTTCTATAATTCAAATATTTATACATGATAAATGTCATGTTTTTAGAGTAGAAAGAATATGATTAATAAGTTGATAGCACGGATTCTGCCGTATCTTCCAAAAAAACTTGTTTGGATTTTTTCAAAGAAATACATTGCCGGTGAAAGTCTTGAAGATGCACTCACTGTTGTAAGAAACCTGAATAGTTCAACAATTTTAGCCACCATTGATATACTCGGAGAGTCGGTGGACAGCAGATTGCAGGCTGAAGCATATCAACGGGAATATCTGATGACCATTGACAGGGTCATTGATACAAAGCTTAACGCTTCCTTTTCGCTTAAGCCTACGATGTTTGGTCTGTTGTGGGACTATGATCTTTGCTATCAACTAATAAAACCTATTATTGCCAAGGTCAGCGAAAAGGGTTATTTTGTCCGTATCGATATGGAAGATTCTCAATGCACGCAGCTGGAGTTGGATTTATTTACGAAGCTCTACCGGCAGTTTGGCCCAGCTGTGGGGATTGTACTGCAATCGTGTCTTAAGCGCACCCTTGCTGATATTACATCGCTGGCTGCGATAAGTAACGCAGGAAATCCTGTAAATATCAGGATCTGTAAGGGGATATACAATGAGCCATCAGCCATAGCCTATAAGTCGCGCGAGGATATTCGTAATAATTACATGGAAAGTCTGAAAATGATACTGGAATATGGTATGTTTCCTGCTATTGCCACGCACGATAAAGTGCTGATTGATGCCTCGCTGAAATTGCTTGATCACTATGGCAAAAAAACTACCGATTATGAATTCCAGATGCTTTACGGAGTTACACCTAAACTGCGTTCACAACTTGTGGAAGCAGGTCATTCATTAAGAGTATATGTACCATTCGGGGTACAATGGTTTAATTATTCAACGCGTCGACTGCAGGAGAATCCACGTATGGTGAGAGATATTCTGCTGGCATTGATCCTCAAAAAATAAGGACAAACTATCTTATTTTTTACATACCGTACGATAGTGAATACTGGCCCAATCGTTATCAGCTAGTAGAATTTTACAATATATAATGCGATAGAAATCGGATTTTATTTAGGATTCCAACATTACTGATCCTGAAAGCATTCAACTTATATTATCTTACGATTTAGTAATATTAACTTAAAACCTATTTAAAAATTAAAATCAACCTTTATCTTTGTATCGATTAAATTATGCCTATGCCTTCATTTCCATATTTGAAGATGCGCCCGAGATTTCTCCGTTTACTTACGCCCGATGTTCATTTCAACCTTACAGATGATCAATACTCATTAAAGGTTGCAAGGAATAGTGCTGAAGTTGACGAAGCGCTCAGGCTTCGGTTTGAAGTATTTAACCTGGAATTAAAGGAAGGGCTGGAATCTTCCTATCTCACCAAGAAGGATGAGGACCAGTTCGACAAGCAATGCGATCACCTCATTATTAGCGACAATAAAACCAATCGTGTAATTGGGACGTACCGGTTACAAACGATGGAAATGGCTGAAAAAGGGGCAGGATTTTACTCCGACGGAGAATTCTACCTTGATATGCTTGGTAAGAAGGTGTTGCGTAATAGCCTGGAATTAGGGAGGGCCTGTATTCTTAAAGAATATCGCAATACAAGGGTGCTGTTCCTGTTGTGGAGAGGAATTGCAAATTATCTTTATCATGCGCGGAAACGTTACCTTTTTGGATGTTGTTCTATTACAAGCCAGGATTGTGTGGTGGGTGAAGTATTGTATCACGACCTGGTTAAAAAGGGGCTTGTACATGATACATACAAGCTTTTACCACGGCCGGGATTTGAAATGAACGTCAAGGAAATACCCGCCAATGCCAAACCCATTGAAATGCCTCCGCTGATGAATATGTATATCCGGTATGGTTCTAAAGTAGTAAGTCTGCCGGCAATTGACCGTGAGTTTAAGACTATCGACTACCTGGTTATGCTCGATGTTTATCAGATTTCAAGGGAAACCTTTAAGTTGTTCTTAGGCAAATAGGGACCTATCCTTTCAGCTCATCCAGGCTGATACTCTGAATTTTCTGATGATCGATATTACCCCATTGTTCGAGAAACCATTGATTCTCTGTGACCGAAAATGAGTTTATTGAAGCATTATAGATCGAGAAGTATCGTGGGGCTGACAACGGATAATTAAATATCATTCGCATAACACAATCCAACACACCTCCATGTGAAATGAGAAGGATTTCTTTTCCCCGGTGCATGGTAACAATCTTTTTTAGACCTGTGGTTACGCGTTTATAGAAATCATTAAGGCTTTCACCATAAGGTATCTGGTAGGTGTCCTTTCGTTCCATATATCCGCTGAAAACTTCCGGATATTTTTCCAGAATCTGTTCACGCGTTAATCCCTCCATAACTCCAAACGCACGTTCACGAAGACTCGCGTCGGTGATAATTTCCAGATGCTGGTAACTGTTTATAATTTCGGCTGTTTTAATGGCTCTTCCCAGATCACTTGAAATAAGTATATCAAAACGATGGGCACTTAAGGCTTTTGCCACCATCTTCGCCTGATGGATGCCGTTTTTGGTCAGATTGCTATCTTGTATTCCCTGCAGACGCATTGCTACGTTCCACTCCGTTTCCCCATGCCGTACAAGAACTACCTGTGTTTTTACCATAACATTATTTTGATGCAAAGATAGCCGAAAACATTCTTTTCCGATAAGCAGTGAACCACCCTGTGAAAAACCAATTTAAAAATTAAAAAACATGCAGTATAAATGAAAATAAAGGAAATAACTTATTTTTGTTATATCATCTGTGAATAAGAGATTAGATACTAGCGTTTGATATTCTGTATGTTGTTTCAGTGGAAAACCGCAAAGCTATGGTCTTAAACTATAACTTTTTTGAGCCGGATAATAATCAGGAGCCACAGAAAGGAAAAGTTCTGATCAGCGAGCCATTTTTGATGGATAACTATTTTAAACGCTCGATTGTACTCATTACTGAGCATAACGCTGAGGGTACAGTAGGTTTTGTTTTAAATAAGCCGGTAAGCGTTAATATTAATGAAGTAGTAGAAAACTTTCCAAAGATAAATGCCGAAGTTTCATTGGGTGGGCCCGTCAGCACAAATACATTACATTATCTTCATACGTTAGGAGATATCATTCCCAATAGTGTTCCGGTATTGGGTAATATTAACTGGGGGGGTGATTTCTCTGTCGTCGAAAGATTGATCACATCCGGAAATATCAGCAAGGAACAGATACGGTTTTTCCTGGGTTATTCAGGTTGGTCGCCAAACCAACTCGAAGAGGAATTGACAGCCAACGCATGGGTTGTTAGCGATATCTCTCCACAGGAGGTGATGATGCCATTGAATAAGCATTTTTGGACGAAAACACTTCGTCGTATGGGCAAGAAATATGAGATGTGGTCTAATTTTCCTGAAAACCCAGAGATGAATTGACCTGAATAGTTATTGATTGTTTATCTTTTTTCTTTAACCTACCATCCCATTAATGTCTGGATATAAGCAGTCAATTCGTCCGCTATGGTTTCATGCTGGGCCATACTGGGATGATATCCGCAACCACTATTGAGGCTATGAGATAATTCAAATGCATAGACCTTTGTATCGCCATGTCCGTTAAAATACTCTGTAACAGCATTCGTGTATTCCACCAGCACACTATTCAGTGAATTATCGGCCATAGGGCTGTTAAGAAGTATCAATACAGCATCGGGATAATGATTTCGAATCTGATTGATAAATGAAACATATGCTGAACAGAATGTCGTTGAATCCTGGATACCATCATTTTGCCCCAGGCTGATTGTAACTACATCGGGCGTATACTGGTCAAAATCCCATGTTAACCCTGTTGAACGAAAATTTATTTTTGCATAAACCCCGGGCATTTCAAATCCCATATCACAACAACTATGAATTAATCCGATACCTGAAACACCTGATATATGGTATTGTGCGTTGAGGTTACGGGCAGTTATAGCAGCATAGCTGTAATAAGCATTATGATTGACGAACCACGGTGTTGGATTATCGGAGCATGGTGCTTCAGAAATATCAAGGCTGGAACCAACAACAATGGAATTGCCGATGCATTCAATTTTACGATCAGGCAAAGGATCGGGGGTAAGAAGAGCCTCTGCCGATTCGAGATACAATCCCTTGAAATCGATATACCCCATACCGGTTTCCGTTGCTTTACAGATTAGCAGGGTATGTTCACCTGCGGTAAGATGTTCGGAGATATCGATCGTGTTTAAGGTACCCGTTGTACGGTATTTGTAATAATCGGTACCATCGATAATAACCACAATATAATTGTAGTTACTGTTGTACAAGTACTCATCTACTAAGGAAATCTGACACTTCGTTCCGCTGAATTTTGCCAGCACATATGCTCCGGGGGTCCAAACTCTTGGTTGAGCAGGATTTGAAAAATCCCAACGGCCAACATACTGGAATTTGGGATCGCTTGCAGGGGTTAAAGGAGTATGAGCATAGGCTGTCCACGTTTGAGTTCGTTCTCCATCCTCGGCAGTAACTACATACTGAACACTTCCGGTAGTGCTGAAATCAACGGCTGTTCCTGATGCTGGAGCAATGGTCGCACCGTAGCTTAATCCTATTGTCGGGGTAATTGAGGAGAGATCGGTACCGTAGTCGACCTCAAAATTAACGGTAGGTTTTGCGATGGTCGAAACGCCTAGTTGGCCTGGCACACTGAACGATACTATATCTGTTGCTGTATTAGCTGCATAGCTTGCATGTCCTGTCCAGAGTTTTTCTGTACCATCCTGTGCTGTTACGGTATAGATTACTGATCCGGAACTGAAATTGGTCACTTCTCCCGAATCAGGTTCAATCGTTGCATATTCCGAAACAACAATGCCAGGTTTCAGAGTCGAAAGATCGGTTCCATACAGCACTTTAAAGAAGAAATCCTGCCCGTCAAATTCGGTTTCACCTTTCTGATAGAAGGAAGGTATAAGCTGGAATGAAATAATTTCAGCCTCGCTGCTTAATAAGTTGGAGACTGTTACATCCCAATCTTTTGTGCTGTTATCTTCAGCGGTAACAGTATAGGTTACTGATCCCTGGCTGAAATCGGTTGTTATTCCTGAGGCCGGCTCTATCGATGCTTTTTCTGAGATTGTTATGGTGGGGGTAATAGTTGTCAGGTCGATACTATCAGGAACCAGAACTGTTATGGTTGCATCTTCGGAGTTAATAACGGTGTTTCCTGTTTGGCCTTCAACATTAAAAGTTAGTATTTCCTTTTCGCTGCTTTTCTTTGGTTCATCTTTTTTGCAAGCATGGAATATAATAACAAGCAAGGCCAACAAAAGGAATTGAGTTCTGAATTTCATAAGATGTACAATTAGGGATTAGTAGATTGCAATTTTATTATAGACTGACGATTTTTCGGAGAGTAACTGAAGCAGGTATACTCCCTCTGGAAGTTGGTATTCATTCAGATCGATTGTTAGAAGATACTGTCCGGGTTGGGCAGGCAGATTGCTCAGTTCAATTTTTTTTCTATCCGTTATCGAGACAAGCTCAAGTTTGATTTGTTGCTGAGCAGGCACTGAATATTGGATATTAATGACATCCGTGGCAGGATTGGGATAACTTGCCAGCGATATCCCTTTGATGCACATCTCCTGAAATCCATTGTATCCGTCTATGGCTGTATACACAACAAAATCTTCAGCGCTGACATCAAGTGTATCATTTACAATAAGACCGATGATATATTCTCCCTCGCTTGAAGGTATGAACTTAGGAGTGGGCGTATTGCCATCACGAAAGCTGACATTACTTCCTTCGGGTTCCGATACTTTCCTCCAGGCATAGCTGAACAAGTCACCATCGGCATCATAACTGGCCGAACCGTCGGGATAGACCCATACCTTGGTAGGCACGGTTTGATCTTCTCCGGCATTTGCCACAGGTGGATTATTGTTGAGACGTGCATTTATTATTTTAATATCGGCGACACTGTTTACAAGTCCGTCGTTAACAACCAGCCCTATTCTGTATTTGCCCTCAATATCAGGTTCAATTTCAGTTATACTCTCTGATGGAGCGTTGATAGCCGCTATACTTCCATTGGGCGCATTAACAATCGACCATTGGTAGGAGACAATGGTATCTCCGTCGGGGTCGAAACTTGCAGTTCCATCGAGGGTGACCGTAGTACCTAATAGTATTTTTACATTGCTTCCTGCATTCGCTACGGGAGGCGTAGTAAGCCAATTACCTGCCTGGCAGATATTGACAACCTCGAAATAATGTCCGTCGGTTCCTGTAGATGTTGTGCCAATCACTTTTAAATGCAGCACATGTTCACCGTCGGACAGGTTTTCCTGGACAAGGGCAAAGCGTTGTCCCGGCCCCCAGGTTTCTTCCCAGTAGGCATCATATGCCTGGTGTGGCCCGTCATCCACCCAGGCTTCGATCTGGCCGCGGTCGGTAGTGTTATGACGGGTATAAATGAATGATACGGCATTCCCGCTTACATTAAAATCGATCTGACTGCCGACGGTATCGGCTTTCCATTTTTCCGATGAGATCCACCAGCCCAGGTTCAATACAGGTACAATAGTAGAAGTTCCATAGATAAATGCATGGGCATACACATCGGTGATGAGGGGAGCCGGAAGAGTTATGTTTATTGGAGACAGATCTTCATCATCGGGAAGAGCTGCATAGATCAGGTTCAATTCTTCTATCAGGAAATCGGCAATATATTGCATGCCTAAATCGTTGGGATGAAGCCCGTCGGTAAAGATATCTTCGAGTTCATGCCCGTCTTCGGCAACAGCGCCGGCAATTGAATCGGCAAAGCTGACACAGGGAACATTATAATGGTTCCCAACCAGTTTATGGGAAGGGGCGGCCGTAACGCCGTTTTGCTGGCGAAGCAGGAGCAGCATGATTCCCGGAAGGCTATCAGACTGGAGAGTTTGCCTTACAACACCTTCCATCATCTTCTCAGCATATTCTCCTTCCGAATCGTTAACAGAGAATTCAACGACAATAAAATCAGGGTCATAATTTAACAGATCACGATATAACCTGTGTGTTCCTATATCAGAACCGGTTCCTCCGATACCGGCATTTACAAGTGTAATAGTACTGGATGGAAAAGTAGTCCTCCACCAGTCGGTCATTAGATTAGCCCATCGGTGAGCTTCAGTAGAAGCTGCGGTACCGGCAGTTATTGATCCGCCGATAACGCCAATCACTACAGGTTCGCCTCTACGTGCTTTTGCCATTGCATGGAATATGCGGGTGCTATCATATCCTGCTGGATTTGTGGCAGCCATTAGATCATCATTCCAAACTATTCCCATCATCAGGATGATGAGGGTAACTAATCCTGAATTCAGTATACTTCTTATATTAACCATATTTTTAAAGAATTATTAGTGCGAAGTCAAGACGAAAATGTCGACTTGATTTATCTTATGTAACCACACACTCCCTGGAATGCCCCTCTTCAGAGTAATTTCATAGATAAAGACAGGGAATCGATATAATTCCTCTTTTTTTTACTCACCCCACCTTTTATTTTGATAATGCCGGGTTTGTTCAACCCCTCTCTCACGAGAGAGGGGTGCGAAGCGGGGTGAGTAATGATGTACCTCTATATCTCTGCCTCTTTCCAGGCAATTACCCTCTCCAGAGGGGGACAGTGGGGGTGTGTATAACACATTAATTTTTTCATATACTATACTAGTATTGATATAACACTGGCTATATTATATTAAGCGGATTTCAACAATCAAATTTACCGATATCTTTTTATTGTGCAACGATTAATGATCATATTGAAGTAGTAAGGAGATTGCTAATATTATCCTATAGAGATGTAAAGCATAATCAGTTAGTTATTTTTCACCGGCAGATTCATCACTTTTTTTACCGGTACTATTTATTACAGTATACCCCACAAGGCGGTCGAAATCGTCTGTATTCCCACGAAAATACACGAATACCAGGTAGTCATTTTCAGTTTCGGAGTGATTTCCTTCGGTCAGGTCGAATTGAAGATATTTGCTGTTTAGATCGCGTGTGGCATAAGCATAATTATAGTAGCCCTGCTTCAATCGAAGCGTCTTCTTGTATGCCAGTTCATCAAAATCGTAAATCATGATGTTCGATTTGTTGGCAGACCATCCTGTGAGAGCGCCATACAGATAAACCTCCGAACCAAGAGGAACATTACACCGAAGGGTGAATTCCACATCCACATAATCCGAATCCAGGTGCCGGTCGTTGGCATCGGGGATTTCAATAAAGAACCTTCCGTTCAGGTCGGATGACTTAAAATAGGGGGCATATTGTTTTATCTCATCCGGCTCGAGGATGAAATAATAATAGGGAGCACGATATTCTATTTCAGCAACACGTTCCGAGACAATACGGGTATTTTTTGTATCGAAAAAACGATATTCATTTCCCCCTTCAGCAACAATCTGATAGGGCATATCAAGGTATAACCTCTGATCGCGAAGCAGGGGAGCTGAGTTTATGTTGATGGTGTCGTTCCAGTTATAATTCTTCAGGATCACAACCTTGATATCGGTTAAAGGAAAAGTTGCATTAAGCTGGCTGATATCAAGGATCAGGTTAAGTTCCTGGTGTTGCTCATCGATCTCTTTGATAACCGATGAGATCTTAACAAGGTTTTCTGCAACACAAAATCTTCTGGCAATAAGATTTTTCTCAGGCTGGTTACGATCGTAAATCCTTAAGAGGTAATTACCGCTTTTAAGCAGGCGGATGTTGTCGTTCGGAATGGTTAATTTGTAGTGTGTATAGAATTCGGTTGTATTTCGCGACGGATCGGCATCATTCAGCGGACTGTCGTTAAATCCATCGATATAATAATGCTCCGGAATATCGTTGACATGCCAGTTATAAGTACAGTTGACAACAGCATAGTTAAAATCGATTTCAGGTTTGTCGAGGTAATCAAACCTGAATTCCAGGGTTTCATCTTCTCCAGCAAAGATAACCGGCATGGATAATTCCCATCCGGTGCGATAGAATAGTATGGTATTAATTTTCGGGTGCGTTGATACTTCTTCTGCTTTAATTACAGGTTGCGGATATGATGTGCAAAAGATGGATCCCAGGAGAAGGATCAGATATACTGTATTAACCTGGTTATGCATTTAACAATCTTATTTCAGCGTGTTTTTATTTAAATATAATTTGAAACATAAGAGGATGATGCAACATAATGATAAAGTGTTAAAAATAGCTATTTTTGTGCCACATTAAAAAATGGTATTTTTTTCTATGCCGGATATAATCAAAATAAAGAAGGGGTTAAACATCAATCTTAAGGGCAAAGCGGAAAAGATCTTTGTCAAGGCTGAGAAAGCCGAACGTTATGCTGTAAAACCCACCGATTTTCATGGACTCGAGCCTAAGCTGACGATAAATGTCAACGACCATGTAAAAGCAGGTACCGTTCTCTTTTTCGATAAGAAACGGCCGCAGATCAGGTTCACTTCGCCGGTTAGCGGCACTATTTATGCTGTTAACAGAGGCGAGCGCAGGCGTATTCTCGAAGTAGTAATCACACCCGATGAGGTGCTTGAATATGAATCGTTCGAAAAAGGCGATCCTTCAGTAATGGGTTATGAAAAGGTAAAGGAAAACCTTCTTAACAGTGGCCTGTGGCCTGCGATTAAACAACGGCCATATAATATAATAGCAAATCCGAACGATAAGCCAAAAGCTATTTTTATCTCTGCGTTTGATACTGCGCCTCTTGCCCCGGATTATGATTTTCTGGTGAAAGGCTGCGAAAAAGAGTTTCAGGCAGGGATTGATGCGCTTGCAAGGCTTACGGATGGTATAATACACATAAGTGTGGATAGTGCATATCCGCCCAATACCGTATTTACGAATGCGAAAGGTGTTCATATTCAGCGCTTCAGAGGTCCGCATCCGGCCGGAAATGTTGGGACTCAAATTCACAACATTGATCCGATCAATAAAGGAGAAATCGTGTGGACAATTGCTCCTCAGGATGTTATAACAATCGGACGTCTCTTCCTGACCGGACAATACGATGCATCACGCATTGTTGCTCTCACCGGATCGGAAGTGCTAAAGCCAAAGTATTATAAAACAATTGCCGGGTCGTGTATCCGTTCAATTACACAGGGCAATATTGCAGCCGGGAATGTACGTTATATCAGCGGGAATGTACTTACCGGGACACAGGTCAGCGAAACCGGTTTTCTTGGTTACTATGATTCACAGATTACTGTAATCCCCGAGGGCTATCATCGTGAATTTATTGGTTGGCTTGCTCCTGGATTAAATAAATTCAGTCATTCGCGTACGTTCCTTTCTTGGCTGATGCCCGGAAAGGAATATAACATTGATACCAATCTCCGTGGGGGAAAAAGGGCGCTTATGATTACAGGCGACTTCGAGAAAGTATTTCCGATGGATATATATCCAATGCAACTATTGAAAGCAATCATCATTGAAGATATTGACCTCATGGAGAAGTTAGGGATTTATGAAGTGATAGAAGAAGACTTTGCCCTGTGTGAATTTGTTGACACGTCAAAAACAGATATTCAGGCTATTGTTCGGAAAGGGCTTGACCTGATGATGAAAGAAATGAGCTGATTATACGAAGATCTATTGAACGAATTAAAGATTCATCCCTCATGAAAGGATTAAGAAATTTTATTGATAATATCAGACCGAACTTTGAAAAAGGAGGCCGTTTTGAAAAGTTCCATTCGCTTTTCGATGCGGTAGATACTTTCCTTTTTGTACCCGGGCGTGTTACGAATTCCGGAGCTCATATCCGTGATGCTGTTGATATGAAACGTACTATGTTCACCGTCATCATTGCCCTTCTGCCGGCGTTACTTTTTGGCATGTGGAATGTAGGGAATCTGCATTTCCGGGCCACAGGGCAAATTGAAAGCCTCACCTTCTGGGAAGTGTTCGGATATGGATTCCTGAAAGTGCTGCCCATTATTATAGTCTCCTATGTTACAGGACTTACCATTGAGATTATTTTTGCACAGATCAGGCATCACGATGTTCCTGAGGGTTTTTTTGTATCGGGAATGCTTATCCCGTTGATTCTGCCTCCTGATATTCCTTTATGGATGGTAGTTGTGGCCACCTCGTTTGCCGTTATCATAGGAGTTGAGGTCTTTGGCGGCACAGGTATGAACCTGCTTAATCCGGCGCTTACCGCAAGGGCATTTCTTTTCTTTGCCTATCCATCGGAGATGTCGGGCGATAAAGTATGGGTATCGGGTCTTAAGTCGGGCGAAGGTATTATCGATGGTTTTACCTCAGCAACGCCACTTGCAAATCTTGCCCAGGGTCATGCTGCATTACTGGCATCGGATCATGATCTGTTTTTCGGTTTTATTCCGGGTTCTATCGGTGAAACTTCAAAAATTGCCATTCTCATAGGAGCCGCCATATTGATCCTTACCGGAGTTGGAAGTTGGAAAATCATGTTTTCCGGAGTCATAGGAGTGCTGGGTACAGGACTTCTGATGAATGTGTTGTCACCCCTGGCCCATTCCCCGGCTGTACAGGATTATATGGCAATTGCACCGTATAAACATCTTCTTATCGGCGGATTTGCCTTTGGAATAGTATTCATGGCTACCGATCCGGTTTCAGCGGCACAAACCAATAAAGGCAAATGGATATACGGGTTGCTGATCGGGATGCTCGTTGTGCTTATCCGTGTGTTCAATCCTGCATATCCCGAAGGCACCATGCTGGCTATTTTGCTTATGAATGTGCTGGCCCCGCTGATCGACTATTACATTGTCGAAGCGAATATTAAACGCCGGTTAAAACGAGCAAGGATTTCACAAACGAATTAACATTACAACGATGAAGAATTTTAGCAATAAGTATATTCTTATTTTCTCAACCATCCTTGTGGTGACTGTTGCGGCATTACTTGCGTTTGCATCATTGGTGTTAAAACCATACCAGGAAAGGAATATTGAGATTGAGAAAAAACAAAACATTCTTGCGGCCCTCAATGTGAGAGTCAATCGGCTGGAAGCTGAAAAGTTATACTCAGGGTATATTAAAGATAGTTATGTGATAAATTCGCTTGGTCAGAAAGTGAGCGGAATCGATGCGTTCAAGGTAGATATGAAGAAGGAAATGGCGAAGCCCAGGAACAAAAGGATGTTACCTGTATATGTTGCAACCCTGGAAGATTCATCGCATTCAGTTGTCGTACCGCTCCGCGGGAAAGGGCTCTGGGGGCCAATATGGGGCTACATAGCCTTTCAGGAGGATATGAATACGATTTTAGGATCGATGTTCGATCATCAGGGTGAAACTCCCGGCCTGGGGGCTGAGATTGCCATGCCTTTCTTCCAGGAAGAGTTTATTGGCAAGAAGATATTTGATGACAATAACAATTTCGTATCGGTAAAGGTTGTCAAGGGTGGTGTAAAACAGGGAAGCCTTTATGAAGTAGATGCTATTTCGGGAGGCACTATCACCAGCAAAGGACTCGAAGCAATGGTAGATACATGCCTTGCTGCGTATAAAACATATTTTCTGACTAACAGCAACAATAATAATTGACCGTATATGGCACTTTTCTCGCAAAAAGATATGAAGCTTCTTTCCGGGCCTCTGAATAAGCAGAATCCCATAACTGTGCAGGTATTGGGGATATGTTCCGCACTGGCTGTAACAGTCAAGCTTAAACCTGCTTTTGTAATGGGGGTATCGGTAATTATTGTAGCAGCATTTTCAAACCTCATCATATCTTTACTTCGGAAATTGATCCCCCCCAGCATCCGGATTATTGTTCAACTGGTTGTTGTTGCATTGCTTGTAATCCTGGTCGATCAGGTTTTAAAAGCCTTTGTATATGATGTCAGTAAACAACTATCAGTTTTTGTAGGATTGATTATTACGAACTGTATCATAATGGGAAGGCTTGAGGCATTTGCCCTTGCCAATAAACCATGGCAATCATTTCTGGATGGTGTTGGCAACGGTACCGGGTATGCGGTTATCCTGATCATAGTATCATTCATCCGTGAACTCTTTGGATCAGGAACGCTCTGGGGATATAAAGTAGTGCCGCAGGCATTTTATGATGCCGGCTATATGAATAACGGAATGATGATTATGCCTCCCATGGCGCTTATTCTGGTTGGAATCATTATATGGGTGCAACGGAGTAAGAATGTCGATCTTATAGAGAAATAGTCAGTAACAAAGAAATTGGAAAACTATGCAGGAATTCATTAATATATTTGTCAGGTCGGTATTCATCGATAACATGATCTTTGCTTACTTCCTGGGCATGTGTTCATACCTTGCCGTTTCGAAAACGGTGAAAACATCGTTGGGCCTTGGAATAGCTGTAATTTTTGTGATGACTATCACAGTGCCGGTTAACTATCTGTTATTGAATTATGTATTGAAAGAAGGCGCACTGGGCTGGATGGGAGAAAGTTTTGCCGGAATCGATCTTACCTTTCTGGCATTCATTATGTATATAGCGGTGATAGCTTCCATGGTTCAGCTTGTCGAAATGATTGTTGAGAAATTCTCTCCCGCTTTATATAATTCATTGGGTATTTTTCTTCCGTTGATTGCTGTTAATTGTGCTATCCTTGGCGGTTCTCTTTTCATGGAACAGAGGGAATATACATCCATGGGCCACGTACTATCTTTTGGACTTGGTTCAGGGGTTGGCTGGGCAATAGCAATTGTTTCTATAGCAGCAATTCGCGAAAAGCTGAGGTATTCGAATATCCCTAAACCTCTTCGCGGTCTGGGTATATCATTTATAATAACCGGTTTGATGGGAATTGCATTTATGAGCTTTCTTGGTATTAAACTGTGATAGTAGACAAGTAAAGGTAATAATGGAATAAAGTGTCGGACACATGGTAGTTTTAGCATCCTTCATTTCGATAATACTGACCAGTATTATAGCTTTTTTTGTAGTAATCAGCTTATTGGTTATAACATTACTCTATGCAAAGTCGAAACTAACCCCAAAAGGTAAGGTATCAATTACTATAAATGATGATAAGGTGCTGGAAGTTTCACCGGGTTCGAGTTTACTTACAACACTTTCGAACGAGAGTATTTACCTGCCTTCGGCATGCGGTGGAGGAGGCACCTGTGCAATGTGCCGGTGCCAGGTTGTTGAGGGAGGAGGGTCTATTCTGCCCACGGAAACGGGCTATTTTACCCGACGTGAGCAACACGATCACTGGCGCCTGGGATGCCAGGTAAAAGTGCGGGAGAACCTGAAAATCCATATTCCGGAAGAAATACTTGGCATAAAGAAATGGGAATGTGAGGTTGTATCGAATCATAATGTGGCAACTTTTATAAAAGAATTTGTCGTAAAGCTGCCGGAAGGAGAAAAACTCCATTTCAAATCGGGAGGCTATATCCAGATCGATGTTCCGAAATATGAAATGAATTTCCGCGATATAGAAGTTGAACAGCGCTTTACGGACGAATGGGATAAATATCAGATGTGGGATCTGAAAATAAATAACCAGGAAGAAACTTACCGTGCTTATTCCATGGCAAATCATCCGGCAGAGGGGAATATCATCATGTTGAATATACGTATTGCAACGCCTCCATGGGATCGGACAAAAGGTACATGGACTAATGTACCTCCCGGAGTATGTTCGTCCTATATTTTTTCACGTAAGCCGGGAGATAAAGTGATGGTATCGGGTCCATACGGAGAATTTCATATAAAAGAAACAGATCGGGAGATGATCTATATTGGCGGAGGAGCAGGGATGGCACCGTTGCGATCGCATTTGTTTCACCTGTTCCATACCATGAAAACAAACAGAAAAGCGTCGTATTGGTATGGCGCCCGTTCAAAACGTGAAATATTTTATGAAGATGAATTCAGGGCTATTGAAAAGAAGTTCCCGAATTTTAAATTCAATATTGCACTTTCTGAACCACTTGCTGAGGATAACTGGAAAGGATACACCGGGTTCATTCACCAGGTGTTATACGATAATTACTTAAAGAACCACGATGAACCGGAAGAGATCGAATACTATTTGTGTGGCCCGCCCATGATGAACGATGCTGTTCAGAAGATGCTGTATGATCTTGGCGTACCCGATGAAATGGTTGCTTTTGACGATTTTGGCGGGTAGTAAAAAACTCATTAACTTGCAAAGGCTGTTTCATATTAAGCAGCCTTTCTAATGTGCGCTATGCATGCCATTGTTCTATAGGGTGCAAGACCCGAACGAGCCAG
>CAZWIU010000099.1:0-11455 GCA_964634105.1 uncultured Bacteroidales bacterium
AATTGTATCAATGGCCCAAATCAGGTATATGACCTATTTGGTAGAGCGGATACGCATAAAGACAAAGAAAAACAAAAATGCCAACGCACAAAACAGCACATTTGTAAACCGCTCAACCCGATGCTAAACCAATGTTTGCAAAAGAGCTGTTTTTTATTCCATCGCACCAGTAAAAAAATTGAATTGTATTGAAAAATTATTTATATTTGTCATTTATTGACAAGAATAAAAATACAAGTCAAATGAAAGAAACATTCGGAGAATATATTCGACTTTTAAGGACAGAAAACGGCATGACTTTGACACAATTAGCTGCACAATTAAATATGGACTCAGCTAATTTGAGCAAAATTGAGAACAATAAAAGAGAATTTGATGAGAAAAGATTGGAAAAATTAGCATCAGTTTTTAACCTTGACACTAAAACTCTTAGAGATGAACTTTTTAGTGAAAAATTTGCTAATAAAATCTATTCTAATTGCTGTTCTGAGAAAGCCTTAGAACTCGCCGAACAAAAGGTTAAGTACCTTAAGCAGTCCAATGTTAAACAAGAAAAATTAAACTTTTAGTCATGAAAATAGTATCACTTTTTGCAGGAGCTGGTGGACTTGATTTAGGATTCTCAAACGCTGGATTTAATGTAATCTGGGCAAATGAATATGATAGAGATATTTGGAAAACCTATGAAATGAATCATCCAAACACAAAGTTAGACAAGAGAAGCATCACACAAATTCCAAATGAAGATGTTCCAGATTGTGATGGAATAATTGGAGGTCCACCTTGCCAAAGTTGGAGCGAAGCTGGTTCTATGCGTGGTATCGAAGATAATAGAGGTCAACTATTTTTTGAATTTATTAGACTTCTTGAAGCAAAGCAACCCTATTTCTTCTTGGCGGAGAATGTTTCTGGAATGCTGTTATTGAGACATAAAGAAGCTTTAGATAATATTAAAAATCACTTTAGAAATGCTGGCGTTGGTTATGACTTACATTTCAAAATGCTAAATGCAAAAGATTTCAAAGTGCCACAAGATAGGAAAAGAGTATTTTTCATTGGTTTTAGAAGTGATTTAAAAATTGACTTTAAATTTCCCAAAGGATTTAAAGAGATAATTCCACTTAGTAAAGCAATTGGAGATTTAACGGACAATGTTTTAGGTGCAAAAAATGGGAAAAATGCAAATAATGGAAATTGTATTGTCCCAAACCATGAATATATGGACGGAAGTTTTTCAAGCATTTTTATGTCTCGAAATAGAGTTAGAAGTTGGGACGAGGTTTCATTTACAATTCAAGCTGGAGCAAGACATGCTCCATTGCATCCACAAGCACCAAAAATGAAATTTATTGAACAAAATAAAAGAGAATTTGTAAAGGGAAAAGAAAATTTATATAGAAGATTGAGTGTTCGTGAATGTGCAAGAATCCAGACTTTCCCTGATAATTTTATTTTCTACTATGATAACATTTCTGCTGGATACAAAATGATTGGCAACGCTGTTCCTGTTAGATTGGCATATTACATCGCAAAAGAAATTAAAAAGAGTTTATCGGAAAGAATAATAGACAATAAAAAGTTAGAAAAACCTAAATCAGAAAAACAATTAGTTCATCATGGCGATACAAACTAAAACTGGAAAAGCATTTGAATATGCGCTATTGAAAGAATTTTATGACAGATTAAAAACACCAAATAATAATGTAATAATCATTGACAATGAGCCATATAAAACTGCAAAATCTTGTTTTGAGAGTTTCTCTGAAGATGAGCAAGGATTATATTCTTTGGTATCAAGTGCAGCAATAAATTTCCTTGTTGATATTGAACCCCGATTATCAAATAGTATCAGCCCAAAAGACACACTACAACTCGAAATAGTTTCAGATAGCGAAGGACAATCTGGCGATGTTAGAGATGTTTTAGCAATTCGGTTGCTTCAAAAATGGGAAATTGGAATTTCTGCTAAGAATAACCATAGAGCAGTAAAACATTCCAGGTTATCCCAAAAGATTGATTTCGGAGAAAAATGGGTTGGAATACCTTGTTCTAAAGCCTACTTTAATGAAATCAGACCAATTTTTGATTTCCTGTCCAATCGAAAGATTAAAGATAGAAACATTCAGTGGACATCAATTCCTGATATGCACGACAAAATTTATGTCCCTCTTTTGAATGCATTTAGGTCCGAGTTGCTTCGTCTCGACAAGGCAAACCCTTCACTAATTCCGCAAAGATTAGTAGAATACTTAATTGGTAATAAGGACTTTTATAAGGTAATTAAGGGTGATAATAAAGTGGAAATTCAAGCTTATAATTTACATGGTACACTTAATCAACCATTTGGGAAAATCAATCCAAAAGCAAGAATTCAGAAACTTAAATTACCAACCAGACTAATTGAAATAGTTTACGAGGAAAATTCTAAAACAACCTTAATTGTATCGTTAAATGAAGGTTGGCAAATTTCTTTTAGAATCCACAATGCAAGTTCAAGAGTTGAGCCATCATTGAAATTTGACATTAACTTGATTAGTGCACCACACACGTTATTTAATAATCATATTTTTATAGGTGAAAAGTAAGCATGGATTTGAAACGACCCAAGAACGCTCTGATTTAATGCGAAAAATCAAAGCTAAAGATACAACACCTGAAATTATATTTAGAAAAGCCTTGTGGAAAGAAGGAATTAGATACAGAGTTGAGAACAAAAAAATAATTGGAAATCCTGACATTGCATTAAAAAAACATAAAATAGCAATCTTTATTGATGGTGAATTCTGGCACGGTTTCAATTGGCAAGACAAGAAAACTAAAATTAAAAGCAACAGAGAATACTGGATAAAAAAGATTGAACGAAATATCGAAAGAGACAAAAAAAATAATCAATTATTAATAACTCAAAACTGGGTTGTTCTGCGATTTTGGGAACATGAGATAAAGAAGGATTTAAATAAATGTATTGAAATTGTGAGAGATACCATCGCTTCGTAGTCAAGCACATTGGCTGGTCGCTCAAAAAAGCCAACGCACGACCAAAACCAGCCAAAGAGCTTGCCTACCCAAACGCACGGCAGATAGAAAAGATGCAGCAAAAATGAAAGAATAATGACGAGAAAAATAAACAACGAAACGCCAACAAAGTGTATATGCCATAAGGGTTTCAGTGGGTATTCAAGCATTGTAACCCGCTCAAACTTTCGTGTCAGTGGACAGGAAACTGCTCCGCAATCCTTTACGGCACATACACTCGACCGTTATATCCCTATCTTTTCTGCGTCAACAGACAGAAAATATATATAAGAAAATAAAAGCAGGTAATTTTACAACATGTTTTTTGGATAGCCTCTGACAATTTTGCCTGAGAATCAAAATTCATCTGTCAGATGAACTAATTTGAATATTATTTCTTTCTATGGTATATTTATTGACCACAGAAATAATCTATATAAAAAAGGAAATGTACTATGGATCTCTTTAAACCTCTTGATAACCTGACTGACAAGACCTCGGAAAAAAGAGCAGAAGAATCAGTTGAAAAGGTAAGGTGCCTGATTATTGGTTCGGGTCCTGCCGGTTATACAGCAGCCATATATGCTGCACGGGCTAATCTTAAACCGGTGCTTTATGAAGGGTTACAACCGGGCGGACAGCTTACCACCACAACCGAAGTGGAAAACTTCCCGGGCTATCCCGATGGTATTACCGGTACGAAACTTATGGAGGATCTTAAGAAGCAGGCACAACGTTTTGGTACCGACTGTCGTTTTGGCATTGCTACCAGTGTAGATTTTAGCGGCTCAGTTCACAAGATTACAATCGATGAGGAAAAGGTAATCGAAGCCGATGCGGTAATTATCGCTACAGGTGCAACAGCGAAGTATCTTGGAATTGAATCGGAACAAAAATATGCAGGCACGGGTGTTTCGGCATGTGCAACATGCGATGGATTCTTTTATCGGGGAAGGGATGTAGCCGTTGTCGGAGGGGGTGATACAGCCTGCGAAGAAGCGCTGTACTTGTCGGGATTGTGTAATAAAGTCTATATGATCGTAAGAAAGAATTACCTCAGGGCTTCCAAGGTTATGCAGGAAAGAATTTTTAACACAAAGAATATTGAAGTACTTTTTGAAAGGAATACAAAGGAACTCAGGGGTGATGGTGTTGTGGAAGAAGCAGTCCTGATAAAAAGAAAAGGAGAGAAAGATGAACAGGAAGAGCATATAAAGATCGACGGATTTTTCCTGGCCATTGGTCACACTCCGAATTCGGAAATATTCAGGAAGTATATTGATACCGACGAAACAGGCTATATTATTACAATTCCGGGCACCAGCAAGACCAATATTCCGGGAGTTTTTGCCTGCGGCGATGTTCAGGATAAAGTATACAGACAGGCTGTGACAGCTGCCGGTTCGGGCTGCCAGGCAGCAATCGATGCCGAACGTTATCTGAGTGAGAAGTCATAACATTATCAGGCTGAATAATAGGTTAATGTTTTGAGTTACTGATAAAGCATATGCTTCGATCGGCTATTAATTTGCGTTAATCTGTGCGAAATTATTCAGCTAATAGACATGTTGGATATACTCTAACTCTAAAAGAAGTTACTGCTTATTAATAAACTCATCTGTACGACCAGCATGAATAATACCTGAAAAATTAAAGGGTGTACTATTTTTCAATACACCCTTTAAAATATTTTCGTAAAAACTGATCTCTATTTCGCTACCATCGAGGTTATCGCCTCCGATTGGTATTTTCCGGCTTCCAGTTTTGCTTTCATCTCCTTAAAGCACTTAATTGTGTATTCCACATCTTCATCGGTATGAGCAGCTGTTGGAATAACACGGAGCATGATGACATCTTTCGGTACAACCGGATACACAACCATTGAGCAAAATATGTTATAGGTTTCACGAAGGTCTATTACGACATTGGTTGCTTCGGCAACTGAACCCTTCAGGAATACCGGTGTAACAGGAGAGTTGGTATTTCCTAGGTCGAATCCATTTTCTTTCAGGCCTTTCTGAATCTTCCTCACAATACTCCAGAGTTTTTCTCTGAGCTCAGGTTTTGTTTTCAGCAATTCAAGGCGTTTCAATGCACCCATAACCATTGGCATGGGCAACGATTTGGCAAAAGTCTGTGAACGCATATTATAACGAAGGAAATTGATTACATCTTCTTTCCCTGCAATAAAAGCTCCGATTCCGGCCATTGCTTTGGCAAAGGTTGCAAAATACAGGTCAACTTCATTCTGAACTCCAAAATGTTCTCCGGTTCCGGCACCGGTTTTTCCCATCGTGCCGAATCCGTGTGCATCATCAATAAGCAGGCGGAAATTATATTTTTTCTTAAACTCAACTATTTTATCGAGCTTACCCAGATCGCCGGCCATTCCAAAAACCCCCTCGGTAATAACCAGAATGCCGCCGCCCGAACGTTCTACCCATTTTTCAGCACGTTTAAGGACAACCTCGAATTTTTCCATGTCGTTGTGCGGGAAAATAAAATTCTTGCATCCGGTAGCCCTGGCAAGCCAAATACCATCCATAATACAGGCATGCGATTCCGAATCAAAAACAATGGCATCATGCCTGTTAGTGATGGTTTGTATTATGGAAATCATTCCCTGGTAACCGAAATTTAACAGGAAAGCATCTTCTTTCCCGACAAATTCGGCTAGTTTCGATTCCAATTCTTCATGAAAAACCGTTTGGCCCGACATCATTCTGGCTCCCATCGGAGCTGCCATTCCATATTTAGCGGCAGCTTCAGCATCAGCTTTTCTGACATCCGGATAGTTGGCCAGTCCGATATAATTATTCAAACTCCAGTTGAGTACTTCTTTACCTCTGAATTTCATATGAGGCCCGATCTCACCTTCCAGTTTTGGGAACATGAAATAACCATGAGCAACTTTCATATATTGCCCCAGGGGACCCTTATTCTTTTCAATTTTATCAAATATATCCACAGTTAATTATTTTAAATTTTGAATGCACAAAAGTAGCCTTTTTTACTTTTCAAGCAAGAAGATTACCCTACACGCTGCTCAATATAAGTATTTATGCTTACGATATATACTTAATTTGCGTAGTAAAAGACTATTGGATAGAGTGTGGCGGATGTTAAAAAAACAGAAAAGAACAATCAATTCTCCGAATGTTACGTTGTAAGATTTTTGAATGATCAATTTTATTGTAAATTTGCGCGTTATTTTATCAGGCATGAAATATAACAGTAAGTTACTTTCCATAGTTCTGTTAATTCTTATAGTGGCAGGTTGCAGCCAGTATGAGAAAATTCTTAAAAGCAACGACTATAAGCTTAAATATAAAGCAGCCCTTAAGTACTATTATGAAAAAGAAGATTATGTGAGAGCTGCAACTGTTTTTGACCAGATTGCTCCTGTATTTCGTGGTACCGATCAGGCCGATTCTGTTTACTTCCTTCAGGCAATGAGCTATTTCAAGCAAAACGATTACATACTTTCAGGCCATTATTTCAGAACCTTTGCGCAAACATATGGAGGCAGTCCCTTTGTTGAGCAGGCTGAATTTTTAGGTGCATATTGTTACTACCTTACTTCTCCGCGGCCGGAACTCGATCAGACAAGCACTATTCAGGCTATGCAGGCTTTTCAGCTATTCCTTATTAAATATCCTTCGAGCTCTAAAGCCGATGAGGTGAAAAATTATCTTGAAGAACTGCGTGACAAATTAGTGGAGAAATCGTATATATCAGCAAAATTATACTACGATCTGGAAGACTATAAAGCTTCAATGGTAGCGTTAAACAATAGCCTTATCAAATATCCCGATAGTAAATACAGGGAAGAACTTATGTTCATGCTGGTAAAATCAAGCTATATGCTTGCCGATAACAGCATTGCTGCTAAAAAAAAGGAACGCTTTCAGGATGCTATTGATGAGTATTATTCATTCGCCGCTGAATTTCCCGAAAGCAAATTCATGAAAGAAGCAAAGCGGTATTATAAACTATCGGCAAAATATCTTGGTGACGATGTCACTTCTGGGGATGTAACAACTGAAAATTAAATAGGTATGGTAGATTACAAAAAGTCAAAAGCACCGGTCACAACTATTACCCGCAACACTTCGGAACTCGAAGATAAAGTTGGTAATATTTACAAAGCAGTTGTGATCGCTTCGAAAAGGGCAAATCAGATCAGTGTCGAGATTAAAGAGGAATTGAACCGGAAGCTGGAAGAATTTGCAAACTATTCGGATAACCTCGAAGAGGTTTTTGAAAATCGCGAACAGATTGAGATATCCCGCTTCTATGAACGAATGCCAAAAGCAACCCTCATAGCGCTTGAAGAATTTATTGATGAACAGATATACACCCGCACTCCGGAAGAATAAATACCGTGTTAACAGGTAAAAAAATAATTGTCGGTGTAACCGGAAGCATAGCAGCCTATAAAGCTGCTATTCTTGTCAGGCAGCTGGTTAAAGAGGGTGCCCAGGTGAAAATAGTGATGACTCCTCTGGCGAAAGAATTTATCACTCCGTTAACTATGGCTACACTGTCGAAGAATCCAATTCTTGTCGACTTCTTCAACCCTGAAAACGGTGAGTGGAATAATCATGTCGACCTTGGTACATGGGCCGATGGCTACATCATAGCTCCTGCAACTGCAAACACCATTGCTAAGATGGCCAATGGCATTGCCGACAATCTTCTTCTGACAGTATATCTTTCCGCCCGATGTCCGGTTTTTATTGCCCCTGCAATGGATGTCGATATGTTTAATCACCCTTCCACACAAAAAAATATCAACTTACTGTCCGACAGGGGAAATATCATTATTCAGCCTGCTACGGGTGAACTTGCCAGCGGATTGGAAGGTAAGGGCAGAATGGAAGAGCCGGAGGCAATCATTGAGGTGATAAGAGGTTTCTTCAAAAAATCGATGGCTGAAAAAAAAAAGTCCGTAAATAAACTTTCTGGCAAAAAAATTCTTGTAACTGCCGGTCCTACATACGAACCCATAGATCCCGTTCGCTTCATAGGTAATTATTCATCGGGGAAAATGGGATATGCATTGGCTGAGGCATTGGTGCAATTAGGGGCTGAAGTATATCTTGTCAGTGGTCCGGTCAGCCTTGAAATTCCAACCGGCATAAAAGAGATCATCAGCGTGCAGACGGCTTCAGAGATGTACAAGGCATGTAGAAAAATCTATACAACGGCTGATATAGGAATTCTTGCTGCTGCAGTCGCCGATTATTCCCCGGCAAAAAGGGTGGGACAGAAAATAAAGAGTACTTCCCGAAAATTATCCGTTGACCTTAACAAAACAGTCGATATAGCCGCAGCGTTAGGGAAGATGAAGAAAAAAAGTCAACGGCTGGTAGGTTTTGCTCTCGAGACTGAAAATGAAGTGGAAAATGCAATGGAAAAACTTCATAGAAAGAATTTCGATCTGATAGTACTCAATACGCTTCGCGACAAGCATGCAGGTTTCGGATACGATACGAATAAAATAACAATGATCGACCGGAACAATAAATTGCATAAATTCGGGTTAAAGTTGAAAAGCGATGTTGCTGAAGATATTGTAAGTTTCATTGCTGATAAACTATTGTGATATGAAAAGTATTGTCCCGATATGCTGCATTGTTTTGCTTCTGAACCATGGATTTTCTAAAGCCCAGGAGCTGAGCTGTAATGTTTCCCTGAATACTTCGCAGATCCAGGGCACGAATAAAGATGTGTTCAATACATTACAGGATGCTATTCGCGATTTCATGAATAATACGGTATGGACAAACAATGTTTTTGAAGTGAATGAACGTATCGAGTGCAATCTTCTTTTTAATATTACGAGTGAAGTAAGTGCAGGAAACTATAAGGGTACGCTTACCATACAATCGCGCAGGCCTGTATACGGATCTACATATACAACCGTTATGTTCAATTATTTCGACGAAGACATACAGTTTATTTATAATGAATTTGATCCGTTGGAATTCTCTGAGAATTCACATTTGTCGAACCTGACTTCAATACTGGCATACTATGCTTATATAATCATAGGGCTCGATTACGATTCATTTTCTTCTAAGGGTGGAACTCCGTATTTTCAGAAAGCTGACAAAGTCGTTTATAATGCCCAGTCAACTGGCGAAGCCGGATGGAAAGCCGCACAGAGCAGGGACAGAAAGAACAGGTATTGGCTCGTGAACAATATTCTGGATGCAGGTTTCGAACCCCTCCGTTTATTTAACTATACATACCACCGCTTAGGACTCGATGCCATGGATAATTCCGTAGAACGGGGAAGATTAGTCATTCGCGATGCTGTGATCGATCTCGAGAAATTATATATCGCAAAACCCGACCCTTTCATGCATTATTTGCAGGTTGTGCTCGATTCGAAGGGAACTGAAATAAGCCAGATATTTGCTGAAGCGCCTCCCGAAGACAAAACAAGGATTTACCAGGTGATGACGAAAATCGATCCGGGTAATATCATCCGATACGATGCGTTAAAGGGAAATTAGGACCTGTTTGAAACATGTTTATAGATTTTTCCTGACCGATTCTGTCTGCCTGATCAGAATTGAATAGTTTTACTAAAAATTAGCTGACATGCTCAGGTCGATTTATATCGATAATTATGCGCTGATCGACAGGCTGGAAGTTGAACTGCAGGAGGGTTTATCAATTATTACAGGGGAGACAGGCGCCGGTAAGTCAATCTTGTTGGGTGCATTGGGATTACTCCTTGGTAAGAGGGCCGATACTTCTGTACTGAAAGATGCCGGACGAAAATGTGTTGTTGAAGGAGTCTTTAATATTAAGGGTTATGGCCTGGAGACGTTTTTTACAGCAAACGAACTTGATTATAACGACGAAACCATTATACGGCGCGAAATTTTAAACAGTGGTAAAAGCCGCGCCTTCATTAACGATAGCCCTGTTAACCTCGATCTCCTGCAGGACCTTTCGATCTCATTAGTGGATATTCACTCACAATATCAGAACCTCTCATTAAACAGTGAGGCATACATCCGATGGATAATTGACTGTTATTCCGGAAATACCGATCAGTTGGAGCAATACCGCAAGCTATATGCCAGGTTGGTTGAGGCCAGGAAATTGTTGGCACAGACAAAAGAAAGCCTCGAGCTTGATAAACAAAATATCGATTTTCTTTCCCATCAGTATAACGAGCTGGCGGCTGCAAAACTTGTTTCTGGTGAACTTGATGACTTGGAAGAGGAAGCCGGCATTCTTAATCATGCCGGGGAAATAAAATCTGCACTTGAAGCCTGCCATAATCTGTTCTCGGATGAAGAACATGGAATAATAAAACAGCTCAAACAGGTTGTTGACCAGATTACCCATATACGGCAGCATTTTCCAAAGATTAGTGAGCTTATTCCCAGGGCCGACGGCATGATGATTGAGATAAAAGATATTGCTGCCGAACTTGAAGTACAATATGATAAAATCGATTTTGACCCTGAGAGGATGAAGGCTGTTGAACTCAGGCTCGATTTAATTCATTCTCTGTTGTACAAGCATAAGGTGAAACGTATCGAAGAGCTGATCCAGATCAGGGACGAGATAGAAAAAAAACTGAAACAGGTTGGGCTAGGTGATGATGAAATTGAAGATCTGGAAAAACAGGTGCATAGTGCTCACAAGGAAGCAATGCAACTTGCAGAAAAAATGTCCGTAACCCGGAAAAGTGTTTTTGTCTCATTCGAGGAAAAAGTTCAGAGCATCTTGCAGAGCCTGGGAATGAAAAATGCACGTTTTTCCATCTCTCACGAAAATATCGGTCTTACTGAATCGGGAATAGATAAGATTCAATTTCTGTTTTCTGCAAATAGTAACATACCTGTCCAGCCTATTGCAAAAGTTGCATCAGGAGGAGAATTGTCGCGTTTGATGTTAACCATTAAATACCTTATCTCTGAAGCAGCCGGATTGCCCACCATCATATTTGATGAGATCGATACAGGAGTTTCAGGTGAAATTGCCGATAAAGTAGGACGACTGATTAAGGAAATGGCTGCAAATATGCAGGTTATTAATATCACCCACCTGCCGCAGGTTGCAAGTAAAGGCGATCATCATTACCTGGTGTATAAGGAAGCAACCGGCGGAACAACAAAAGCCCTGATAAGGAAGCTGGACAAACGGGAACGGTTGAATGAGATCGCACGTATGTTAAGCGGCGATGCTGTTACCGAAGCTGCCATCGAAAATGCAAAAGTGCTACTGCGAAACTAGATTATCAGTTGGATACTAAAAGCCTATCGCTTTCTGCTCATATGTATTGGTAAGATCAACTTGATTCAGGTCAAGTCTGATTGTCGGTTTGATTTATAAGAATAATCATACAGCTCCTGAGATGTGAACAGTTAAGGTGTGTATAAGCTGCTTAATTTTCATTATACATGCTGGT
>CAZWIU010000099.1:11555-15405 GCA_964634105.1 uncultured Bacteroidales bacterium
GGTGTGTATAAGCTGCTTAATTTTCATTATACATGCTGGTGCTGACATAACGCTTTTATCCTGTTCTACATCAAAACCACCGTTCTTAATTATTGCTGCTTTTGCAGTATCTTTGTTACCTGTTTATAATATTAAGCAATATGGCATATAACTTACTGAAAGGTAAAAGGGGAATCATCTTTGGAGCACTTAATGACATGTCGATTGCCTGGAAGGTCGCTGAAAAATGTTATGAAGAAGGTGCCAGATTTGTACTAACAAACACACCCGTTGCACTGAGGCTTGGAACACTCAGCAAACTGGCTGAAAAATGTGAAGCACAGATTATTCCGGCCGATGCAACAAACGTGGATGAATTGGAAAACCTGGTACAGCAATCGATGGAAATATTGGGGGGCAAGATCGATTTTATTCTTCATTCCATTGGCATGTCTCTAAACGTCAGGAAGGGATTATCTTATGATCGGTTGAACTACGAATTCTATCAGAAAACACTCGATATCTCTGCACTTTCATTCCACAAAGTCCTTTTTGTATGCCGCAAGCTCGATGCAATTAGCGAATGGGGATCGGTGGTTGCACTTTCTTATGTTGCTGCCCAACGAACATTGTATGGATATAACGATATGGCCGATGCAAAATCGCTGCTTGAATCAATTGCACGCAGTTTTGGCTATATATACGGCCGTGATAAAAAGATCAGGATAAATACAGTATCACAATCACCTACCCTTACAACAGCAGGTAGCGGTGTTAAAGGGATTGATCGCCTCCTCGACTTTTCAGATCGCATGTCGCCGCTTGGCAACGCAACCGCAAGCGATTGTGCTGACTATTGTGTAACATTATTTTCGGACCTGACCCGGAAAGTAACTATGCAGAACCTTTTCCACGACGGAGGATTTTCCAGCATGGGTATGAGCCTTCGTGCCATGACTCAATACGACAAAAGTTTTCGGGAAGGAATAGAAGAGGGTGACTAGTATAGGAGAGATTTTTCTTATTCAGCAACCATATAGAGATTTATTCTACCGATGGATTTTGCCAATTTTAAGGTGGAATATTCATAGGTTGAATCGCTAATTACATAATCAACCCGATACAGTTTTTTAAGTTCATCAATCAATGAAATATTCTGTGCGACTCGTTTCCTCCATTCTTCTCTGTTATACCATTGATAAATAGATTTACTTGATGTAGGTGTAAATTTCCATACGACAAAGGCTTCACGTTCTGCAATCCGATGAAATGATAATGGAATTTCTTTAAGAGTGAATAAAAATACATCTTCTTTCAGCGTATTATTTTTAATATATTCCATCATTTCTTTCATATCCGGTGTGATCTCTGGCAAATCCGTGTTCCTGCCTTTCAGGGTTTCAACGCATTCTATTGAGAAAAATACAAGGAATAATAACAACATTACTGCATTTGCACTGTTTGCGTAAATCCTGCGTTTTGCACGGGCAAAAAAAATTGAACGTTGCGGGCCTGCCTTTTGATTCGAGAAATATTTCCTGAGATAAAATTTTATGACGAGTAAGAATTCTATCATCATAAGCAATGCTGACAGTGAACTGGTTCTAAACGGATAGGTTTTCAGCAGGATACCGTTCTTATCGAAAATAGCTATAATTATGAAGATAAATTGTTCGGAGAAAATGATGATGTTGAGTAGGTTAATATCCCTGATCTGGCTGTTCTTCAAACGGCTGAAGACAAAGATGCAAAGAAGATATAAGATCAGCGATATAATAACCCCGTCGAGATGAACTCCGGTAAAATAGGACCAGCTTTTAAATATTCCTAAATGAAAGGGTAATCGTTCATAGCTGTAAATATAGTTTGTATTAATGCCGTTTATGATGACAGGATTATTGAAAAAATAAACCCTGGCCAGGTAGAAGATAAAAGGAAATGTGATGATTCCATATAGTATTAGGGCGCTTCCTGTTTTTTTTAAACTCTCCTTCCTGATAAGAAAATAGATTACAGAAAAAAGAAAAAACCATCCGCCAACCAGAAAATGAAACAGAGTAGCCAGGGCAGAGAACAGAGCGCTGAGCTGAATGTTTTTATTAAGGAGATAGTATAACGAATAGAAGACAAAAATGTAAGCAAGTGTTTTTACTTCGAAGTTTTGAAATATCCACTCACCGGCAAATATGGATTGATGCGGCAGAAAGAAAAGCTGAAAAAGAAAGACAGCTTCAATATTGGTTAACTTAAAAAATCGGAAAATCTTTGACAGGGGCAAGGCTAACAGTAAAAAATCTGTCATTCTGCCAAAGAATGCAAGGTTTTCGAAGGAGATGTATTGTAAGAGGAAACCGACTATTATTTCGAAAAAAAGATTACCGCCGGCAGGATGAGTCAGCGAAAAGGAACCCGGTATCCAGTGGGGATTGAAAAATTGTTTAGCAAAAGCGAAATATTGCTCTTCTCCTCCATAAAGTTTGAAACTTAAATAATTACAGCAGGCAGTAAGAAATAGGAGAAGACCTAAATTTAAGCGATTAAATTTATTTAATAATGACCGGATCATAGCATGAACTTCTGATTATAATATTAATAATAATTGGTAAAATGGCAATTCTTAAGTATCGATACTTCATCTTCGGTTTACGTATGTTGATATAAATAGTGCTGGAATTACCACTTCAAATCTTAATAGATCACAGTATAGAATGAAAAGGATGAATGAAAATTCTATTTGCGAACAAAATAAATATGGTATAGGGGTTGAAAGTTATTTTATTATATTTGAGCGACCTTAATATTCAATTCGCATGAGGCTATTAATTCTGAATCTCTCGCTGGTTCTACTATCCAATTACATCTATGCACAAGAAAAGGTTCAGTTTGTTTTTAAAAACAACACGAATTTTCTGATCACTTCAGGCATCGACAAGGATGATGTGAAGGAACACCCCTTAGGGAACGAAATAGCAGAGAAACTGGTCTTGCTTAAAGACAGGTATACTTATGTACAACCGGCTGGACCGACTTCCCCGGTGGAAAAAACAGTTATTTCAAAACCAGTAATCTATAATTCTATCCAGAAACTAAATAGATACTATAAAAAAGAACTAAAAGCGGAACGTATTGGGCTTGACCAGGCAAAGGCTGATTTTACGATGTGTATTGATATTGCGCTCATTATTCATTCTGCCGATTCGGAGAAATTTGAAGAGTATCTTAGTAAGATGAAAGACCCCGAAGAAATTCTCGGGGCATACAGGCTTGTTGTTCTTCAATAACATCCATCTTTATCTTATTTCCATATTCATTATCCTTCGTACTGCAATGTATATTTTTATTAATGAGACTCAATTTTCATGAATATCATGGTATGACCCCGATAGTTATCGGGGGTAAGTCGAATTCCTGCCCATCCGGCAGGTGGGAATCCCGACAGCCCCGCCTACCGGGCCTTGGCGGGCAGGGAAGCTAGTCGGGATAGAACACCCTGTGCTCTTGGTACAGGGTAAAATTCTTTTTAGGGTCTCGGGTCTTGCCCAAGGGTAAACGCCATTTTTGGTCAATACCTTTTTAAAGTTTGCGATTAAAAATGCATAAATATACAACGATTTTGATTTTTCATGCTAAAATCTTGTATTCTAAAGGGTTAAAGCCGCTTGATTATTTGTTATTCTCGTTTTTTTAGTTAGTTTTGACTTCTGTATTACTGTTTCTATGCTCTTTTTATAAAGTAGAAAAGTAACGATTTACCTATTAATTAACCTAAATTAATCTATCTATGAAAAGAATTGCAAGTATTCTTGTATGCTGGGTATTTTGTGCCTTGTCGGTATTTGCCCAGGACATACAGATCACGGGTACAGTCATC
>CAZWIU010000100.1:0-15093 GCA_964634105.1 uncultured Bacteroidales bacterium
CTCGTTTTTTCTTCAAATTTACAGAATTTGGTACATTAGCGGATATACATATAAAATATTTTAACATTTTAAAACCGATGAATTTCGAGAGTATAAAGATATATCGCCACCGACGGGGCTCAAATTTTCGCATGTGACTTTTTCTACAGATAATTACCTTCTAACGAGGCTAAAAGAAAGTACCTTAGGTACTAAATATTTGTAGAAGAAGCAATTATAATTAATCTTAAAGTGCCGTAGGTACAAAATATAAAAACATTGAATTTAATCGGACAATAGTGTTTTTTTAATATTCACAGTTTTAGTAACTGACAGGTCAGTTTAAACGAAAGTTGGTAAAAGAGAAAATACAACCTAAGTCGGTTGTTGTGTAATTCAATTTTTGAACACATGAATTATTCATTAACCCGTCAATAAAAATTTAAAATGAGATGAAATACTCCCTTTTATCATCATTTTTTGGATCAATTTTTGTAGTAATCTCAGACCTTTTAATTAAAATGTAATTCGGCCCAGTTCGGCTTTTCATAAGGAAACGTCTAAAACGGACTGATCATAAAGGAAAGATAATTATGAGAGTGCACAACTTATTATTGCTGTTCCTTCTTCCAACCATCCAAATATTGTCAGCGCAACAATCACCCCCCTATCCAAAAGGCGAACTCAGAGGCAAAGTCGTAGAAGGTGAAAAAGGATTACCCTTGGAATTTGCTACAATTTCTGTGTATTCATCAGATTCAGCTCTGGTTGGCGGAGGCATCACTGCTGCCGATGGATCTTTTTCAATAGAGCTTAGCCGCGGAAAATATTATGCTCTTGTACGCTTTATTTCATACGAAAACACGGTTATTGAGAATATTGAAATCTCCGGACTTGACAGGATATACGATATTGGTACAATAAGGCTTGGATCAAGCACAAAGCAATTAAGTGAAGTGCAGGTAATTGCCGATAAAAGTGAAATGGTCATTAATCTCGACAAGAAAGTTTTTAATGTGGGAAAAGACCTAAGTAGTACCGGTAAGTCTGCACTTGACATCCTCGATAATATCCCGTCTATTGCAGTCGACCTCGATGGTAATGTCAGTCTGCGTGGCAGTCAGAATATACAGATTCTGGTCGATGGAAAACCTTCTGGTATAGTGAGTGCCGGAAATACCGACGCATTACAGAATATACAGGGTTCAATGATTGAACGTATTGAAGTTATTACAAACCCAAGTGCACGTTACGAAGCTGAGGGGATGGCCGGTATTATCAATATTGTGTTAAAAAAAGAGCAGCAGAAAGGAGTTAACGGATCTTTTGAGGCAACTCTTGGCTATCCCGAGAATTATTCTCTGGGAGCTAACGTTAACTTCAGAAGAGAAAAAGTAAACTATTTCATTAATTACAATATTCGTTATCGCGAAAATACGGGAAGTGGAAATTCATATCAGCATTTTATGCTGGCCGATACAGGTTATTATACACTCATCGACCGGACACGATATCGAAGCGGTCTGTCAAATCAAATACGGGGAGGGTTCGATTATTTCCTGAATTCAAAAAGTACGATCACTGCTTCTTTCCTGTTTAGTTGCGAGAACCAGTTAAATACCACCAACCTGGTTTACGATGACTACTCCGAATCGCTAACAGATCCTCTCAGCCCTGATGAGCTCCTCATCAAAACATTTAGGGAAGACAGAGAGGATGAGACCGAAAAAGACATTCAGGCATCACTCATGTATGAGAAAATATTCAACAAGCCCGAACATAAACTGACCTTCCTGGCTCTATATGATTCTGATAAAGATTTAGAAAAGTCGGATATTGAGGAAACCGTTTCAGGAAGCAACTCCTCGCTGTTACAGCGTTCGGAAAATGGCGAAGGAGAACGTAATTTACTGATACAGACTGATTACAACCGACCATTTGGAGATAAGGGAAATTTTGAGGCCGGTTACAGGAGTGAATTCCGCGATATTACAAATCCATATCGTGTGGAAGAGGTCGACTCTTTAGGAAACTGGTACAGGCTGGAAAATTATTCGAATGATTTTGAGTACATAGAAAACGTCCATGCATTGTACGTACAGGCAGGAAATACCTATAATAAATTTTCGTTGCAATTAGGATTGCGGTCTGAGCTCTCCGATGTAAGAACCTACCTGAAAGAAACTGACGAAAGCGAAGAATCTCTTTATATTGATTTCTTTCCGACATTACACAGCACCTATCAGTTCGATCCGATAAACTCGCTGCAAATCAGTTACACACGAAGAATTCAGCGACCTCATTTCCGGATGTTGAATCCTTTTCATTCTTTCAGTGATTCACGTAATATCCGTACGGGAAATCCAACGCTGAAACCTGAATACACTCATTCGCTTGAAACCGGATACCTTATGAAAAGGTCTGTGTTCAATTTCTATTCCGGGGTTTATTACCGGTTTACAAACAGTGTAGTTGAACAGGTTAATATGCTCGACTCATCCGGGATAACGTATTTTATTCCTGTTAATTTGTCAGAGCGTAATTCATTTGGTATAGAGTCGAATCTTACACTCAACATTAAGAAATGGTGGACATTAACAAGCGATTTTAATTTTTACCGCTCTATCACCAGTGGAGAGTATGAAGGCCAGGACCTGAGTTCCGATGATTATTCATGGAATGCCAGGTTAAATTCAAAGTTGAGATTTCCATCTAACATTGATTTTCAGACTATATTTTTCTACAGAGCTCCTGAAGAGACAACACAGGGTTTGCGAAAAGCTTTCTATATGCTGAATATGGCAGCAAGTAAGGATGTTTTTAAAAATAAGGGTACAATTACATTTAATGTTCAGGATGTCCTGAATACCCGAAGATTCAGAATGATCATTGATCAACCGGATCTATATTCTGAGAATGAGAACCGGTGGTCGGAACGAAGCTATACGTTAACCTTTGTATATCGCCTTAACCAGAAGAAGAAAAATGGAAGAGAAGGGAGGAGCAGCGATAGTATGGGCGGCGATGAGATGGAATTTTGATACCTGATTAGCGTTTTACTGGCAATTCTGCGGAAATCTTGTTAAATTTAGTAAATGGCGTTTACCCTTGGGCAAGACCCAAGACCCTAAAAAGAATTATACCCTGTGCCAAGAGTACAGGGTGTTCTATCCCGACTAGCTTCGCTGTCGGGATTAATTCGACTTACAATTTTCATATCATGATATTCATGAAAATTGAGTCTCATTAATAATACGAAAAGATTTGTAGTAGAAATATGCCAAATCGTGACTCTATTTGCGCTTTGCGTTTATTGATAGCATTCTTTGTAGTTAACAGCGCAGTCATTTATTTACAAAAGACAAATGGTCAATCTCCTTCTGTATTGTATAGCAATCATGTAATTGACTTTGGGAAAATAGCATCTGCGGCAAACCCTCCACAGTCTCTTCATTTTAAGAATATTTCAGACCAGAAACTGGCTATTTTGCTTGTTGAAAAAGGCCCTGATGTGATCGTTCATTTTAAAAGAATTTTTTTTCTTCCTGGCGAAGAAGGAATTATCACTGTGTACTTCAATCCCAGGAATACCGGAATGATTGATGAAGAGATCCGGTTATTCAATAATATCGATACATTCCCCGAAATCATTAAACTTAAAGGCCAGGTGGTAAGTATTACGGAATGTTTTCCCGATCCAGGAAACCTGTTAAAGAGAAATATCAAAGTAATTGACAGTATAACGAAGCAACCTGTGGCGGAAGCCCGATTAGAATTAGTACACAATTTCAACATTAATTCTTTGCAGCAGATAACAGTCGATAAAAAAGGACAAGCAACAAAAGAGCTGGCTATTGGCCAGTATTCACTTACAGCTTCTGCTGAAAATTATAAGCTGTTGAAAAAAGAATTTTTCCTGCCAAAATCACAACCGAATGTGATTATCGAAATGTCACCGCAAATTGCTAAGCAGGTCAACAACCCTGAAACTGTTGTGCACCCCATCATTGAGCCTGCTGCCGAAAAACTTCAATATCCTGAATTTCCCGAGAATATATATGCCTCCAATAATGTTATTCTGTTAATCGATGTTTCAAGTTCAATGAAAAGTCAGGGAAAGTTTAAATTGCTGCAACAGGCAATAAACAACCTTGTGTTGATACTTCGGCCGTTCGACCTTGTTTCAGTGATTACTTATTCGGGTGAAGCAAAAACTATTCTCAGATCCGTTCCCGGAAATGAAAAAGACAGGATCATCGATTCCATTGAAGCGCTTATCCCATATGGAATTACAAAAGGGGTCAAAGGGCTGAATGCGGCTTATGCACTTGCCCAGGTAAACTTTATTAACGGAGGTAATAACCAGGTAATACTCGCTACCGATGGTGAATTCAGCGATAAAAATCTGCCTGATTCATACTATGAAGAGTTGATTTCAGGTTACGCAAAAAAACATATCTGCTTGTCGGTCTTTGGTTTTGGAGTTAACGAAGAGGCCATCAGGCTTATGAAAAAGATGACCCAGGCAGGTAAAGGCTCCTTCATTTTAATCGGGAGTGGAGAACAGTCAAAAGAATTTATTATAGACGAAATAAAAACCAGATCGTTAATTGTTAAGTAATACGCCAGTTTTTTTATGTATCGGATGAGATTTATACCCCTCATAGTTATAGCATGGCTTTCCACTTTTCCGGCATTGCCTCAGAATAAGCCTATTCTTTTTGATCGTTTGACATCAGAGGATGGGTTATCACAAGGTCATGTATTATGTCTGATGCAGGATTCTGAAGGGTTTATCTGGGCAGGAACGTACAACGGATTAAATCGATATAACGGTTATGGTTTCGATGTTTTTTATGCTGAAAATAATAAGCCCGGCACTCTTTGCATTGATGTAGTATATTCTCTTTTTGAAGATCGCGATGGGAATATCTGGTGTGGAACATGGGGAGTCGATATATTTGATAAAAAGACCGAAAAATTCCGGCATATTCCGGCACTTGCCGGAGAAAACACGATCAGTGCCGGTGAAGTCTCTGCAATTAAGCAGGACAGCCTTGGGAATATTTGGCTGGCTACCCAAGGCGGAGGACTGAACAAATACGACCCGGCTTCGGGCAAAATCAGCTATTTTCAGGCAGATGAAAAAAGCAGTCATTCCATCAAATCGAACTTTCTGAATGACTTGCTTATCGATGGCAATACACTCTGGATCGCAACCACCGAAGGAGGTCTTAGTAGAATGGATCTGGACGATGAATCAATAGTGACCTATCAGCATATCGAGGGAGACCCTCATTCATTGCCTTCGAATAAAATTTCATGTCTTTATAAAGACAGGGAAGGAAATATATGGCTGGGCGATCAATCGGGTGCACTGGCAAGATATAATAACGAGCAAAACAATTTCATTCGTTACTATTACCTCACCCATACTTTTGCCTCTGAGAAAGCTCCGTTAATGCAGATAGCGCAGGATAAAGATGGAAATTTATTATTGGCAACCAATGGAAGCGGGTTGGTAGTGTTTAATTACAAGACAGGTCTTTCCCATGTTTTTCTGTTTAGCAGAAGTAATCTCAGATCCATTATCTTCAACGAGAATGCTTCAATCTTAGTAGATAAAACAAATACCATCTTTATAGGTTCTTACGGCAGGGGAATTTCAAAATATTCACCTTACAGTAATAAGTTTAATGTAGTAAGTATTCCCAACGAAACAATTCAAAGTGATAATATTAATTCCTTTACAGATGGTATTGAGGATTATTCAGGACACTTTATCACGGGAACATACGATGGATTTCTTGTATTTGATAAAAAAACATGGACGTATACACATTACCGCCCAGGTACAATTTATGAGGATAATAAAATATTGACCGTGGAAGTAGCTCCTGACAGCACACTATGGTTAAGTTCGATGAGAAGCCTTCACCGGTATGATAAAAATTTCAAAAAACTGAATTCCTATGTATTTGATCCTTCTCTGAAAGATCACTCAATTTACTCGATTGAATTCGATGATGAAGATAATCTGTGGGTGGCTCTTTTTACAAAGGGACTCTTGAAAATTCCGCCGTCTGAATGGAGGAATAAGAAAAAAAAGGAACTCGATTATAAACTATACCTTCTGGATAATAATGATCCGAATAGTATATCAGGAAATCAGCAATGGATCATCCTTCAGGATGATTCTTCAAACCTATGGTTTGGAGGAGTCGGAGGATTGGACAGATACAATCCGTTAACCGATAATTTCGATCGTATTATTTATCCCGGTTCGGTCAAAGCGCTCACTTTTGATTCGAAAGGGACAGCCTGGATGAGTATAATCGGTGAGGGAATATGTTCATACAATTTTAACTCGAAGCATATCGATCGCTATACCGTTAAGGACGGTTTGAGTCATAGCTTTATCTATGGAATTGTTGTTGACCGGCAAGATAATCTTTGGATAAATACCGAATCGGGTTTATCCCGGTTTTATCCTGATACGAAAAAATTCCGGGTATATGATAAATCCGATGGACTGCCATCCAACCACTTTGATGATAAATCGGAAACACTTTTATCTGACGGCAGAATATATATGGGTACTAATGAGGGCTTCATCCTTTTCTACCCGGAAGATATCGTTGACGATACAAGTCAGGTAAACATTGTACTCACTTCAATAGGTTTTGATAACCGCGATTATACTTTTTATGTAAATCAGGAGGGAGACACTATTCCATTAGGAATGGTGAAGAAAATTGATATTACCCCCAGTCAGCGTGATATTAAGCTGGGTTTCACCGCCATGCATTTTGCTTCGCCTCAGAAAATACAATACAGGTATAAACTCGAAGGATACGACCGGGATTGGATAGAAACCGAAGCTGATCATCGCGAAGCTAAATATACAAATCTTAATGGTGGGAGCTATACCTTCATCGTGAAAGCCACGAACAGCGATGGAAAATGGATGAATAAACCGCTAAAAATTCAGCTGGTCGTGCATCCACCCTTCTTTAAAACAATCCTTTTCAGAATACTTATCCTGGTTATTATTTCGGTATTAATTGTCTTGTTTTACAGATGGAGAATTTCGCTTGAGGTTAAACAAAAACAACGCCTTAAAAAGCTTGTTGAAGAGAGAACTTCAGAAATAACGAAGAAAAACATTTTGCTGGAAACCAAAGCAGAAGAACTCAGGGAATCAAATACAATGCTTGAGGAACGTCAGCAGTTTATTCTTGCCCAGAGTGAAGAACTGACTATGCAACGCGATGAGCTCGCCCAGTTAAATGCAACAAAGGATAAGCTCTTCTCAATTATTGCGCATGATCTGAAAAATCCGTTCAATGCATTAATGGGATATAGTGAACTGATGATTGCACACATGAAGGATTGGAACGAAGATAAAATGTTATACTTCCTGAATTTGCTTAAGGATACATCTGAAAATGCTTATTCACTGTTGGAAAATTTGCTGGAATGGTCGAGAAGCCAGAGCGGTGTAATTCAATTTCAGCCTGTGTCGAAACAGGTTTTCGAAATATGTGCTATGGTCCTCCCGGATATTGAAGGAATTGCCCAAAAAAAGGGTATACAAATTATTGATAATACAAAACAGAATAAAACATGCATCGAGGCCGATCTGAATATGATAACCGTAGTACTTAGAAATCTGATCACCAATGCGATCAAATTCAGTAATAAAGGTCATCAGGTTACAATTGATGCTGTGAACATCGAAGCCGATACGATCCGTTTTTCTGTCAGGGATGAAGGAATTGGAATGAATGAGCAAACGCTGGCCGGCCTGTTTCAATTAACAAAAAGCCATCCCAGCACGGGCACCGAAGGAGAAAAGGGAACCGGACTCGGGTTAATCTTATGCAAAGATTTTATTAAATTTCATGGTGGGCAATTATGAGCCGAGAGTGAACCCGGAAAGGGTACAACGTTCTACTTTACGCTACCTGTCAGGCAAAAACAATCATAACTCCAAGCTTTCACACCAGCGTAATTCATGATTGCAGATATACTCATTTTAAACATCGAACCGGGTTGTATCGGTTATGATCTTAATAATAAGTGTTGAAGGAATTTTCATCATCCAGCTCTTGTGATACTTAACGAGTTGCTTCCATCCTTTCAGGCTAATTAACATAAGTTGGAAACCGCCGAAAAATCCATTTTCTTCGACCTCTTCTTTACTGACGAGATGTAATCGGGCAAATAGCTGATCCTGCATAGATTCAACCTCCTCCCTGATACCGGAATCGTGAGCGATTACGTCCGATTTATCGTAAAGGCAGGCGGTTATTTCTTCGTTTACCATGAAGTTCTTAAGAAACGATAACATGCCAAGATCGTCGCGATGCAGGACAGGCAGAAAAATCCGGGTTATCTTCGCATAATCCCGGTCAATAAATACTCCAACATTACATTTTGCATGCTCAAGAATATAGCGGGCTTTTTCATGGATCAGGTTATTTTCGCGGGAAGAACGAAAGCCGCCGTTAGTCCGTGGAAATATTTTTACCCGTCCCAACAAATTTCTGATCTCATGAAACCAATTGAATAAAGGTACATTAATGCTTGCTTTGCCGGCACCTATTAAAAGCAGATCATAATTCCCCTGCTCGGCCGTTTTGAGGATTGCCTGATCGACATTATCTGTCACTTTATATTTCGGAACAACCTGGATCCCGGTCTTAACAGCCTCTTTCAGGACAGGTTTGAAGCTCTCATTGGCAAATTCCTCAGCTCGCAAAGGGTGCAGATCGGTACCGCGTGTGAAATGAAGCGAGGTAACTTTAGTAGTCTTCCGGTCGTGAATCGACATATCAGAGGCCAGTCGAAGTAATTTTACACCTGTTGCTGAGGGACCATAGGAGATTAATATTTTCTTCTCATGGACTGCTTCTTCCAGACTTTTATTAAAGTAATCTTCGATATGAAACATCCGGTTTATCCAACTCAACGTTGGACCTGTCATAAAGGTGGTAATAAGTGCCATTAGCACCATTATTACAAATATCTGGGGTGACAAAATACCAAGATCATAACCGATATTCAGAACCACCAGTTCCATCAAGCCACGAGTGTTCATCAGTGCGCCCAGAGAGAGGCTATCTCTCCACGACTGGCCAACGAGTCTGGCAGATAACGCGCTGCCCATAAACTTCCCGACCACAGCCACAGCCACAACTATTCCGAGGATTATCCACAAATGACCTTCATTTAGTAAACCAAGCTGAGTTCGGAGTCCTGTATATACAAAGAAAAGCGGAAGCAGCAAAACGAGGCTGATATCTTCAATTTTTTCAATAAGTATTTTTCTGAAATTTCTATCGGAAGGCATGCTTATGCCCGCTATAAAAGCTCCAAATAATGCATGGATACCAAGAAGTTCAGTTGTATAAGCTGAAGCTAAAAGTATCAGAAAGTAAAATGCAATCACTCCCTTATTCATAGTTTCTTTAGTAGGGTGTGCATCCATGATCCTTACCAACAGCGGTTTAAGTACCAGTATCATAAAGCAAACGTATAATATTGAAAATATTATCGAGCCTAAAGCACTAATTACACTTCCCGCTTTAACCAATGCAATAACAATAGCTAAAAGACACCATGCAATAACGTCATTGACTGCTGCAGAAGTAATAGCAATAGTGCCAAAGTGAGTTTTTGTCCAGCCCTTTTCCTGAATTATTCTTGCCAGAACAGGAAAAGCAGTTATGCTCATGGCAATACAAATAAATAGGGCAAAGGAATGGAAAGGAATATTAGCAGATACAAACCTGGGATATAAAAAATAGGATAGAATTACCCCAAATGCGAAAGGGACAATAATACTCGCGTAGCTTATTATCATTGCATCTGACGCCTTACTTCGTAGCATCGTAAGGTCAAGGTCCATCCCTATAACAAACATGAATAAAATCAAGCCGATCTGACTGAGAAAATATATATTATGAAGGGATTCAGGAGGAAATAAAAACGAAGAAACTTCTGGTAGTATTGCACCAAAAACTGAAGGTCCAAGAATAATCCCAGCAACAATTTCCCCAATAACCATGGGTTGTCCTACCCTGGTAAAAAGAAGTCCGAAAAGGCGTGCAATAAAAAGGATGGTGACAATCTGAATCATTAGAATTGCTAAAGGATTGTGTAGATTTCCAGAAATATTATGAAATAATAGTTTCAAACCATTAATACCTTCATTAATAGCAGATACATCGGGAATCGATATAGTATTGAATTCGAGTGCCCTGCCCGTCTTGAAGCCGCCTACTATAATCAGGACAAATATTCCCAGCGAAGTAAGATAATATGTTAGATATTTAATTTTTCGCATTACTTGTGACCGAATTCCGGATACTTGAATCAAAAATACTATTCATAAATTAATTTAACCACACGACATTTAATGTAAAATACAATGCCAGCCCGAGTCTCCCCGGGTCAATTCTTTGATTCATCAAAATCTTCTTAAGATGACTTTACAGATCATTGTTTCAGTTTTCGTTGATAACAATATTTCTTTTGCAGGAATACTATGTTAATGCTATTCATAATACATATACCCAGTGTAAGTTTTATCGCAACCTTATAGCTACCTTCGCCGACACCGGAAGCGCCCTGAAGATGGTCACGAGGTCGTCTTTCGGTAAGACAATTAAAATTTCAGGTTCTGCCTGTGGAATCCTGAAATGTAAAAGATTTCCAAGGTCCTTTCCCAATTTGCGTATTCTTTTCTTCAGAAAAAAATAACGGTCTGCCGACCACAGGGAGATATTCTGTTTTTCTAGCTGTCGCATCGTCAGGTTGAAATTATGATTTAACACCATTGAAACAGCAACATACTCGTTAATGAGTGTGTCAGGTAATTCAAAAAAACTTGCAGCTTCAAGGGTATCTTTTGGCGCCTGCTTGATGGTAATTGGTTCTCTAACTATAGTTGATTCAAAAGATTCAACTATAAATGGTTTTGAGAATACAAGGGTATATGCTTCAGGAGAAAGTAATTTGAAAAACTTACTCATGTTATAACTTGAAATACCGGCAGCGTGTAATGATACGCCGTCAATTGAAAGCTGGAGAGTACTATCTGTCAGATCCACGATCAGGTTCAACGAATCGCTAGCAAGTAAAGAAACCTGCGATGTAAGAAAAGTTCTCTTGTTAAGCAGGGCAATGGTTGTATCTGAGAAGGGACTGTTAGCGAATGAGTTTTCGACTAACTCAACCTGAGTAAGTTTTGTGTTAAAAAATTTGGCTATCCGTTTCGAGGAGACGATCGAGAAAATAAGATAGATGAGCAGGATAATAAGCAATAGAGAGGCCGATATGATAAAAAACCATTTCTTTTTATCATTTTTCGCGATCGGAGTATCAGTTATTGCTTGCATTGGTTCCATAGTCTTCAGTATATAAAAACTTTCGATCCCACAGATAAGCGATGATATACAAGATAGAGATCTTCATCATTAAGCCGTATGCATCCATGGGTAACAGGCAGTCCCAGGAATCGTTGATAAAGTGTGCCATGAATCATATAGCCATGGCCAAGACTAAGCGCATAATCGCCAAGTACGCCGTATTCGTAACGGGTAGAATGAGTTTCTGAAGGTATTGGTAATCCTTCTTCAACAAAAGCCCAGTCGGGTTTTATCCAGACAGGATTTGTTTTTTTACCCTTAATATCGAATACGCCTTTTGGAGTTTTGAAGATCCATTGTTGCTGATCGCCGTTTGATAGCAGAATGTAACTACCGGTAGAGCATCGGCCTTTCCCGATCAGCATTTTATTATTGAACAGGGCGAACTTATTTTTCGAAGTGTTAACAACAAGATAGGTTGAACGGGGTATTTTTCTTTCCAATCTCTTTTCAAGATTTCTGATATCGGAGATCAACTTTTTCTGCTCCGAAAGCATAGCACTTGAATCCGCTACAGTATGGGGACCAACATTTCGGTGTCGGGTACATCCATAGGTAAGTTCCTGCACCAGAGTTGATCCGTAGAGAATGAATACAAAGAACAGAAGGACTGCAAGAACAGATGCCAGGGTGGTCCCTAGATTTTTAAAGCCTTGTTTGTGATTATAGTAATATTCAACAATAACACTATACCACATTCTCTCCCGACCGGTTTTTCTTTCACGCATTTGTGACCCATTAATAAATTCACCCTTGTTTTCTTCCATAATCTATCCTTTTACCTTAATATTTCGTGTAAGGGTTTGAGAGAACCAATAATTAATACAGGTGTACCTGAGCGGCAATGTTTATATAACTTATCCATATCGTTGTCGCTAAGAGCTATGCATCCTTCTGTCCAATCAACACCTTTGCCTCCATTCCCATGAATTTCAATATGCCCGCCAATACTTGTCGATTTATGGATCAATCCGTTTTCTATCTCGTAGCGATACCGTTTAATATCTTCATCGTTCGGATAGTTCAGTAACAGAGCTTTATAATAACTTGTATGTCTTCCCTCCTTTTTGTCGATAATTCTATAAAGACCTTCAGGAGTAGCCTTGTCGCCACGGTGATGTTTATCTCCTATCCAGTTTTTACCTAATTCAACAGTAAAATGATATTTAGGCTTCCCATTGTAATATAGAATACATTCCCGTGCAAATTTATCAACCAGAATAGCATACGATTTCTTTTTCCTGGAATCTTCAACCGTTTTATTAGCAAGATTTTTCCATTCCGGGTATTGAAGAAAATACTCAGAGAGTAATTCCTCGATATAAAGATAGGTAGGAATCAGGATCTGCCTGGCTTCTTTCAGTAAATCGCTGCTTTTAACAAAATTCCCGTTTGCGTAAGCTATTTCAGCTTCGGTTATCAGCATAACCCCATTGCTGTTGCTGATAAATAAAGAATCCTGTAACGGGAGCTTACGAATGAAAGGAGCGTACATCTCGGCCTCTTTCTTTAAGGTGGAGAGATCCTCCAGGAGATTTCGCTTCAATTCGGCGGACCCCCTTATGGCTTTACCACGGGCTAGTGTTGCGAGCCTGACAGCTGAGTCAGCAAAAACTATAGATTGCTTATAATCACGAATGAGGATAAAACGTTCATTCTCCTTCTTCCAATAAAACATTGCAGAGTCGTACAGATTTTCTGCCAGGTAAAAGGTTTTTCCGGACACAGGATAGATATGGGCTCTGACCTTCTTGGCCTCACATATTGCATTTCGTGCATCCTGAATCTCCCGTTGAGGAAGATCCTTGGACTTGATAATGCCTATACTCGTTATAATACCAACTACTACTATGAGAATCCCCGAAAAAAGGAGGAATCTGGAGATCTTGTTCATCTTATCCCTTCACACAAGTTAAAAAAATCCCCGGGCATGTATGCCCGGGGTATAGTAATTGAAATTACAATTGTCTTTTATTTGGTGTTGCTCAACGTGCTGCCAGTAATTTTCTTAGGTTTTGCCATAGGTTTATGGGATACTGCTTTTGACAATTCCTCGTTAACCATCACAGCTTTTTCTTTTGCAGCCTGTAATTTAGTCTGGGCTCCCAGAAGATCACCCTGTTCAACTAAAGCAGCCGATTCAGTAACGGCATTATCAACAGCAGTAATGTCATTTTTAATAGCCATAATAGCCATGCTACCACCTTTACCCTTTGGAGCTTTCACAACAAGTTGTTTATTCACAGCATTAACGCTGTCGATCTCAGCTTTAAGAACTTCGATCGCAGCCTTAATTTCGGTTTTACGTGTCTCATTCTGGGCTTGTACATCTTTTGCCATAGCGGCAACAGCAACTAATTGCTCTTTTGCAACACCATATTTTTTGAAGAGCTTTGATTTCTGTGCCTCAATTTTTTCCAATGCAGCATTTAAAGAATCCTGCATAGCATTAAATGCTTCAGGAACATAGATGTCAGCTCCCTGAACTTTTACAGAGTCGATTGCAGCTTTTGCAGCGTCGATTTCGGCTTGTGGAGGTTTTGCACAACTCGTGATAATGGCAATAATAAGAATTGCTAATCCAAATAGATTTCTACTCTTTTTCATTTGTTTGATTTGTTAGTTTATAATTAGTTCTAATGAGTTAATTGAATCCTCATTGTTATTTATAGCCCTGAATAATACTCCAACTTTATAAAAAAACATTAATGTTTAATATTGTTGGTAAGAAACATATACTTTTCTATTCCGCACCTTCCTAATGAAAATCATTTATCTAATTTACGAAAAGATGGTAATGTTCTTTCCGGGATGCAAAAATATATATTTTATGGCGACAAAGATATATTAATTTTTATGATGAATTTTCAATTTTTTTTCATTATCACTGACTCCGTGAAGGAATGCACGCTATCCATAATCATCGGTTGGGTTAAATCCTTAAACTCATGCGCAGAATGTTTATTCAACACATATTGTAGTACAACTATATCAACATCCAGATCTGAGAGGCTACAGAAGATGAAAGCAATACAAGTGCTGGTGTTGAGAGAGGTATTTTGCTGGCTGTAAATGGCGTTTACCCTTGGGCGTGCCGTCGCCATAGTAGCTCTGGCACGTCGGCGACAAGACCCAAGACCTTAAAAAGAATTTTACCCTGTGCCAAGAGCACAGGGTATTCTATCCCGACTAGCTTCCCTGCCCGCCAAGGCTCGGCAGGCGGGGCTGTCGGGATTCCCACCTGCCGGATGGGCAGGAATTCGACTTACCCCCGATAACTATCGGGGTCATATCTTGATATTCAGGAAAATTGAGTCTCATTAATAAACAGGCTTATTAAAAAGCTTTTTTCAAAAAATCCATACTGGTATGCGTTTCATAAACAAAAGACGGACGGTTTTCTGTTATTTACAAGTAAGGAACAAAATCTGGTAACAAAATTTTCAATACGCTTAATGATAAAAGTATTATAGAGCATCTTTTGTTAAACACATTTTTTTATTATAGATTTGCAGCGCTTAAAAATAAGGTGCCATAGCTCAGTAGGTAGAGCAACGGACTGAAAATCCGTGTGTCCCCGGTTCGATTCCTGGTGGCACCACAGCCCTGACAATTCTGTCAGGGTTTTTTATTGTGCGCTATGCATGCCATTGTTCTATAGGGTGCAAGACCCGAACGA